>JABSSR010000161.1 GCA_013213965.1 Verrucomicrobiales bacterium
AAACTGGCTTAAAAAACCAGCTTCAACGGTTAGCAGAAATTAGTGTGCTAGGCTCGCAACCAAAGCCTCCAAACCCTCTGACCAATCCGTATTCTAAAGACCAGGACATCGATCAGCGGGCACGGGCCTATCTGCACGTCAACTGTTCGGTTTGCCATGTCGAGTCTGGCGGTGGTAACGCCAAGATGGAACTTCGCCTCGGCACCGGTAAACAAAAGATGAGTATTTTCGACGCACGACCCCAACACTCGACCTTCGGCATCGTCGACGCGATGTTGATTGCTCCCGGGGACCCGGCCCGCTCGGTGTTACATCGGCGGATTTCCCGACGCGGTCAAGGCCAGATGCCTCCCCTGGCCAGCAACCAGATAGACCATGCCGGCGCACAGCTTATTGCCAACTGGATTGCCATGATGGCACCGTCGCAATCAACCGTGAATACCTGGCAAATAGGAGATTTCACTGCTGATTTGAAAGATAACTTCGGCGCTAAGGACCGGTCTTTTCTGTCCGGTAAACAAGCCTTCCGTAACACCGGATGCGTCCAGTGTCACCGCTTTGCTGGCGAAGGAGGAAGCGTCGGACCCGATCTGACTGGCCTTGCCCGACAACGCTCACCGCACGAAATACTCGAGTCGATACTTGACCCATCGGCGAAAATAACGGATCCGAAGTTCACAATCCCGGCGTCTGTTCCGCCTGTTTCGGTAATGCCTTCAGGAATGGTGAATGTGTTGGAAAAGGGCGCTCTCCTAGACCTTCTCTACTACCTGTGGCGCGACGGCCGGCCGCGTGTAGCGGCGATTGTTACCGAATACCGCCACAACTCGCACGCCGACATAATCGTCAGCCGTTTGTTACAAACCGACACTCTCGACGGCAAGGGCAAAAAGTCACCACTGGACCTGGCCTCACTCTACACGGATCAGATTCCGGAAAACGATACCAGCAGGCAATTATCCGAGGAACACGGGTTTCCAATTTATCCGACCATCGCTGGTGCCCTGGAACTGGGGACGGACGGGCTGGCAGTGGACGGGGTAATGCTGATCGCTGAACACGGCAAATACCCGAAATCCGCAACCGGAAACACGGTCTACCCAAAACGACGGTTCTGGGAAGAAATCCTCGCTGTTTTCAAAAAAAGCGATCGACAGGTTCCGGTATTTATCGACAAACACGTCGCAGACAATTGGGAAGACGCCAAGTTCATCTACGATTCCGCGAAACAGATGAGCATACCCTTGATGGCCGGTTCGTCGCTTCCAACAACATGGCGACGACCGGTCGCCGACGTCGCCCGTAATGAGAAGCTCGACGAGATCATCGCCATCACTTTCCATACTACCGACGCTTACGGGTTCCACGCACTGGAGTTTGTCCAGGCCCTGGCCGAGCAGCGCCAAGGTGGAGAGACCGGGATACGGTCAGTTCAATCAGTCTCAGGTGACGAGGTATGGAAAGCGTTCGACGATGGCAAGACATTCGACCGGAAATTGTTCGACGCGGCCTGGGGACGATTGACAAACAAGAAAGACAAGGACGGGCCTAGACGAGAGGCAGTCGCCGAACCGAGGCTGTTCTCCATAGAACACGCGGACGGATTGCGGGTCCACTTAATCGAGTTGAACGGAGCCGCCAATGAGTGGTCTGCGGCTTGGAGATATACGAAAGATCAAAATATCGAGTCTTCGCTGTTCTGGACCCAGGAAGGACGACCAGGGATGCACTTCACCTGGCTGCTCAACGGCATCGAGAACATGGTCCTGACCGGGAAGCCATCGTGGCCCGTCGAGAGGACATTGCTAACAAGTGGCACACTCGATGCCTTACTTATTTCGCTGAAGGACAAAGAAAGACTCACCGAGACACCGCAACTCATGTTTCCATACAATAGCTCCTGGCGTTGGAACTCTCCACCGCCACCACCACCGATGAGACCATGGTCGGAGCAGTAAGAATCAGGTTGTCCGGGAACTAATTACTTCGGTGATTCAGCTGTAAGCGCTCAGAAAATCCAAAGACTAATGATAATCAAACTGTCTAATCTACACAGCAGGTCAGATTTTTTAATTCTAACGACTTGGATCTGACCGGCGGCGGCTTGACGTAGACCGTGTCTTTGACGATGAAGTTTTACGACTGGCCAAAGAACGGTCTATTCCCTCCCAGCTGATCTTTTCCATTTTCGTACCGGTACTTCGCCAATCAGTAACCAATTCCTCCTGCTGATTAAAAACCCTTACCAAAATTCCAAGCACAGCTTCCTTGTAACTGTATGAGCTGTATGAGCTCCGATAGCTGTCAAGTTCGGACTTTGCAGTCGTTAAAACTACATCCTGATTGTATCTCATCGGTTCGCTGATTTCTTTGCTTCCCTTTTGGAATTCAAATTTCCCGGACCTTCCCTCTTTCACAATTCGATACTCTAACCGTAAATCTCTCACGGTCTGACGCGTGAGATTTGTTAAATGGATCTCGTAGACGTTGGTCTTGGTCTTGGTACGGCTGGAGGAACTACGGCTGGAGGAAGTTTTTTTTGGAACGGTGCCCAGTTGTTTCAATGTAGCTTCGACACGAAAGGCGTAGTCGATCTTTGGAGGCGTCTCCTCCATCCAGTTCCTGATGAACTTCTGATCCTTATCGCTAAAAAGGTTGATCTCCACATCGAGCTGCTTACCTCCCATGCTAACCTTAATTATATCCGAACTTATCCCAGTATGTGAAATCAGATCTGCTTCCATGGTCCGTCCAAATTGATCTTCGAATGCGCGCGCCAGAACCGTTGAATGCGGAAATGCTACAGCTAAAAAAATAACACACAGACTTTTCATTGTTGTCATGACAGGACTCTTTAATTTGTTAATCTAACATTAAACTACAGTGAAGATATATTAAAACAATATTTCTTATAAAATAAGCCAGTGATAATGACCTCATCACCTTTAATCTGATACTTTAAATTGGGGTTAACTGGTGCTTTTTCCATGACGCATTCATGGAAAAATCAAAATTCAGAACCATTGGTCTAACTGATGTTAAAATTAAAATATTCGATTTAATATATTCAAAGGAGTGATGCTAATATTATCCAAATTAAATAATTCACTCTATGAATAAGAACATCAAATTCGCAAAGTCCGTCACAATTATTTCATTTCTCGCACTCCTTTTTTCAACTTATTATCTGAGATCACAGGTCTTAAAATTAAACACTATCAGAATGTCTTCACAAAATATCATGACCGAGCAGGCAAGGAAGGACCTCTCAGAATCACTGCCCGTAAGACAAAAAGAGTATGAAGCAAAACTGGGCCAATATGAAATCGAAAATAAGCACTATGAGGAAATGCTCGATCTTTATAAGTCAGATTACGAGGAATATGTAAAACGTTTAAAGGACAAGTTCGTTCCCCCAAGGATGCCACGTAGCCCGGTCAAACCTATATCACCTGAACTGAGTGACGAGATGCAAAAGATCGGAATCGAGTTCAGGGAGCAACAATCAAATTATTTCAACTCAACGAGTAAACTTAATTGGATTTCATGCCTCGCCGCTTTGACTCTGGTCGGCGGATTACTCTACCTCCTCATGTTCGACCCAGAAGGTAAGAAAATATTCTATCTGGTTCTACTGGTAATGAGCTTTGTTTTCATGATAGGCCCCTCGTTCCACTCACTGATGAGTGCACTCGCGGGGTTCCTGCAAGCACCACAGGGAATGATGATGAATTCTGGCCCACCAATGCCATATTGATAAGAATTCGATCAGCCTCTGCCTTTTTGCCATTAACTGAGAGGGTCTTTCTTTTCATCTGTGCAATCTTAACAAGGTTATCAAAACAATGCGTATTATTGACGCGTTGGTTGTAGTGGCTTGTCTTTTTCTTTTAGTTGTCTGATACTGACAGCATGAAAAAGCCAATCATTTTTAGTATATTTTTTCTTATTCTAACTGCGATTAGCTCTTTTGGTCAGGGTTTTACCAATGATCCTGTGACTGGAGGTTTAGTGGGAATTAGCCGAACTAAAGGTCAGGTAATTTTAGCGGTGACCAATGATCAACCGGTCCGATTGAGGGTCTTGTGTTACAACATTCATCATGCTGAAGGAGTGGATGGAAAACTTGATTTGCCCCGCATTGCTCGGATTATTTTATCAGTGAAACCTGACCTAGTGGCTTTGCAGGAGGTGGATCAGAACACTAAGCGGACTGGGCAGGTGGACCAAGCAGCTGAGTTGTCGCGTCTAACAAAAATGAAGAGTATCTTTGGTTCTAATATCGATTTTCAAGGGGGCCATTATGGTAATGTTATCCTCTCACGATTTCCCATTGTCCGACAAAAGAATCTTCACTTACCTAATGTTGATTCGGGTGAACAGCGCGGAGTGCTTGAATCGGTCATTAAGGTATCAGAAGACCAAAGTATCTTTTTTTTGGCGACTCATTTAGATCACCGTCGTCCGGACGAGGAGCGGCTTGCCTCGGCAAAATTCATTAACCAAATGATTGATAGTCATGATAGTAAACCTGCTATTTTAGCGGGAGACTTTAATGATATTCCTGATAGTCCCACATTAAAAGAGATCGGTAAATTATGGGTACGAACTAATACTGACATTGCGCCGACTATTCCGGCAGCAAAACCTATCCGTCAGATAGATTACATTTTGGTGCGACCAAAAAATCGTTGGAAGGTGATTGAATCTAAAGTGTTGGATGAGGACGTGGCTTCAGATCACCGGGCTATTTTTTCTGTGATAGAATTGCTTGATTAATTTAAGCGCATTAGTTGGCACCAGGCTAGGGAGAATACCTTTATTGCATCAAGTTAGCTGAACCTGAAAATTCTATTAGGTGAGATCTTTATCTACACTAGATCCTGTGCCCGCCAACCTTTGCGTGCTTCGATTTCGATCAGCGCTGCGGCTTCCTTGTTACCCTTGATTTCCATATTCTTGGCATCCCATTGAAGGGCCTTACCGGTGCGGATTGCAAGTGTGCCCAAGATTATGCTTTCAGTGAGCGGGCCACTGTAGCTGAAATCTGAGACCGACTTTTCGCTATTGCGGATACAATTTACCCAGTCATTATGAATTCCAGGAACGCGTTTTAGTGTCTTCGGAACGCGCTTGTCGGCATTCTTACGGTATTCTTCCCAGCGTGCCTTTGGATAGAGTCTGGGACTGTTTGGTCGCATGCCGTCATGGCAGATACCGCCTTTTTCTCCGACCATGATGAAGCCACCATGACCTTTAATGTCCCAGTCATAACTTTCCGGAGCCTTGGGCAGGCGTGGTCCTTCAATCCATTTTACATCTACGGCCGGTTTTTTTCCACGTGAAGGAAATTTGTAGGTAATAATTGATCCGTTTGGCGTGTGAATCGGGTTGGCCGCCTCGGCCATGTCCACTTCTACCCGGTCAGGGGCACCAAGACCGAGTGCCCAGTAAGCAGTGTCGATGGTATGGCAGCCGATATCGCCGAGGCCTCCGCATCCAAAGCTCCACCAAGGGCGCCAAGTAGTTGGGTGCAGCGCTTTACTGAAAGGGACACTTTCCTGACAGGGACCGAGCCACAGATTCCAGTCCATGCCTTCGGGAATTTTTTCAGCAGCGGGGTAGGTCGTACGTACCTGACCATTGAATCCCCATCCTCGTGCGGGTCTGTCTGTCCAGGTAAGAACTTCCTTCACTTCACCAATGAGTCCTGCCTCGTACCATTCCTTGACTAGATAAGCACCCTCAAAGGCGTGCCCCTGATTTCCCATTTGTGTCACTACGCCTTTTTTCTTGGCGAGGGCCTGCAGCGTTCGTGCTTCCCAAAGCGAATGGACGAGAGGCTTCTCAACGAACACATGCTTACCCATACTCATCGCCGTGTAGGCGATTCCGAAGTGACTATGGTCCGGCGTGCCAACTCCTACGGCATCAATTTGGTTACCCATCTCTTCAAGCATTTTGCGGAAATCTTTGTAGAATTTTGCCTTTGGAAATTTCTTTTTTGCACGTTCCCATGTGCCCGGATTGCAGTCGCAGAGCGCAACAATATTGTTCCCTCCGGCACAATTATTCAAGTCACCCCAACCCATATTACCAAAACCAACCCAAGCGATATTAATCTTCTTTTCGTTGGCACCGAACACACTACTTGGTAGGAACGTTGGGATT
>JABSSR010000162.1 GCA_013213965.1 Verrucomicrobiales bacterium
GCGATAGAAGTAGGAAAATTACTGGGAAAGTCTGCAATTATTTTGTCGGATGATTCTGGGCTCGAAGTTGATGCTCTGAATGGAGCTCCAGGAGTTCGGTCAGCTCGATTTTCAGGAGAAAATGCCAACGATGCGAGTAATCGGAAGAAATTATTGGATGAGCTTGAGGGGATTGGTGTTGATGATGAGCGTAGGACAGCACGCTTTCGTTGCGTCATGGTATTTGCAAGAGGAGATCAGAAATTGGCTGTTTTCAATGGTGTTGTTGATGGCAAGATTGCTGATGTGGAAAAGGGTGAGGGCGGTTTTGGATATGATTCGATTTTTATTCCAAAGAATTATGAAAAGACCTTTGCAGAATTACCTTCCCATACCAAGAATACTATAAGCCATCGCGCTAATGCCTTAGCTGCTTTCAAGACCTGGTTATTAGATACAGGTTCTGTGAAATAACTATTTTGTGATTTCGTATATCTTCCCGTCCCACGAAAGAACCCATACTTCTCCGTCAGGACGATTCACAAATGCGGTTGGTTTGAAACTTCCCTTTGGCGGGTTGCGTTTTTTCAAAATGAGATTACTCACCTTCTTTCCTTCCTTGTTGACTGTTAGGCCCCAGACATAACCTGATCCCCAGTCACCATAAATGTAATGCCCCTTCAATTCAGGAATGGCTTTACCTTCATAAACAACGCCTCCCGTAATACTGATTCCGTCGGCATGACTATATTCATGAACAGGATCAATGAGTTTTACTGGCTTCTTGCCCTTTTCCGTTACGGCCTTTGGGTTACGGTTCAGTGCGAATGAATGAGCTCCTTCACGATAACTCCAACCATAATTGCCACCTTTCGTTATGATATTAATTTCCTCCCAAAGGGCCTGTCCCACATCTGCACACCATAAGCGTCCACTCTTATCAAAGTGAAGTCCCCAAGGATTACGCATTCCGTATGTCCATATTTCTGGGCGAGCTCCTGGCTGATCAACGAAAGGATTATCTTCAGGGATTCCGTATTCTAAGTCACCTGAACGATTGTTTACATCGATCCTAAGAATTTTTCCCAGTAAAGAAAAAAGATTCTGAGCGGTTAATAGTGGATCATTTCCTTTTCCTCCATCCCCGGTCGAAAGATAAAGGTATCCGTCAGGACCAAAGGCAGGTTGTCCTGAATCGTGGTTCCAGAAAGGTTGATTTATTTCAAGAAGAATTCGTTCGCTGTTAGGATCTGGTTTCCCATTCTTGGTTACAAATTCAGAGAGCACTGAACGTTTGGGATTCTGGCGCGAATAATAAACATAGAACTTACCGTTTGATTTGTGGTCTGGGTGAAATACAAGCCCGAGCAGACCTTCTTCGAAGTCCTTATCGATCTGTACTCTAGAAGTTAAATCAAACCAAAGCTTTGCGTTTCCCGCTGCTCTGTCCTTTGGGAGCTCATGAATTGTTCCACTTTGGGAAACGATTAATTCCTGGTCTGTTCCAGGCAGTAAAGTGACCCAGACAGGTTTTTTAATCTTTAACTTAGGATAAGCGACTTTGAATTTAATTTCAGGGGCCCCGTTTGCGCTTATTGCTAGAATAAGGCTAAGGGCGAATATTTTTACGGAATGATAGAATTTTTGCATTGCAACTATAGATTAAGATCTTTTGAATATATTTACTCAATAATTAAAACTAAATTCCTATATCATGAAAAGAAAGACTTTCATTATTTTATTCCTCATTACCATTTTCAACTATTCCCTCATTTCTGCACCGAGTAAAAATGGTACTTATACTGACCCAGCTAATGTGGATGCGGATTATGCGATCCAAGGTGAGTATCGTGGTGAAGTGGAAGGTGGGGATGCAGGTGCCCAGATAATTGCTCTCGGAGATGGAAAATTTGATGTGGTTGGATATCCAGGCGGCCTCCCTGGTGACGGATGGGATGGCAATAAAGAGAACAGAATCAGAGGCAAGGGAGAGACAAAGGACGGTGTCACTAGTTTTACGATGGCCACAGGAAGTAAAGCTTCAATTAAGGATGGTATGATTACTGTCATGAAGGATGGAGAGAAAATCGGAAGCTTGAAACGCGTGGTACGCAAGAGTTCAACACTGGGTGCCAAGGCCCCGGAAGGTGCTGTGATTCTCTTTGATGGAAAGAAGCACGGAGCTGATCTCTGGAAAGGTGGTAGAATGAGTGAGGACGGTTTGCTGATGCAGGGATGTACCAGTAAGCAGACCTTCAGTGACTTCAAGATCCATATTGAATTTCGTACTCCTTACAAGCCCAAAGCTCGGGGTCAGGGTCGAGGGAATAGTGGTTTTTACGCGCACGGTCGTTATGAGGTGCAGGTCCTTGATTCTTTCGCGCTTGAAGGTCAACACAACGAGTGTGGGGGAATTTACTCTACTAAGGCTCCTCTCGTGAATATGTGTTTTCCTCCTCTTACTTGGCAAACTTATGATGTCGATTTTATAGCTGCAAAGTTTAAAGATGGAAAAAAAGAAGCCAATGCAACAATGACAGTTCGGCATAACGGTGTCTTGATCCATGATAAGACAGTATGTGATCATGCAACGACTGCATCGCCAATGAGAGAAGGTCCTCAGCCTGGTCCAGTTTTCTTCCAGGATCATGGAAACCCTGTCAGATATCGCAACATTTGGGTCGTCGATAAAAAGTAAAAATAATTACCAAAGCGTGTCCGGGTTTATGATCAATGAGCCCGGGCATATTGGTTTATAACAGTTCGTAATTGAGTATGCTCAGAGAGTAGAGTGCTGCTGTTTCTGAACGAAGAACGATTGGTCCTAAAGTCATGGGAATGCATCCAGAATTTAAGGCAAGATTAATTTCTGCTGGGGTAAAATCTCCTTCTGGACCGATCAGCATTAATACTGAACTGGGCTCTGTTTGTTCATGAGCAATTTGATATTCCGATAAGATTTCTTTGAAATGTTTGGATTCTTTTTGGAGTGATGCAATGAGCATTAGATCATGATTTAACTGCTCAGGTTGAAATAATTCCTCAGGTATTTTAGGCATTTTTACCTCGGGTAACCAGTTCTGTCCGGACTGTTTGCATGCTCCTATGGCGACCCTTTGCCATTTATCTTGTTTTTTTATAATTTCATCAGAACTGATGCGGACAATGCTTCGGTCAGAAATGATAGGGTAAATTTCGCTCACTCCCAGTTCTGTGGCTTTTTCAATGATAAGGTCCATGTTTTTACCTTTTGGAATTGCCTGTCCAAGGACAATTTGCGTCTTTGATTTAATGGAGTGGACGGGCTTGGATTCTTTGAGTTGAACTTGGCCCTTAGTGGCGATTTTTATTTCTGTATGGATTTCTTCTCCTCGCCCATTAAATGCGGTGATCTTGTCTCCTTCTTTCAAGCGTAAAACATTGAGACAATGATGTGATTCGGCTTCACATAGCATAAGATTATTAGGGTCCCAGAATTCTGGTCTTATATAAAATCTAGGCATTTAATACTATTCGGAATGGATCAGATCATTTGAAGAATCGTTTTGCTTTTTCAAAGAAGCCTTCTCGGATAGGAGAATTTTTTGTTCCTATAGAATTGGCAAATTGATTGAGAAGTTCTTTCTGATCCTTATTCAACTTTATGGGTATTTCTACTTGTAGCTGAACATGGAGGTCCCCTCTTTGAGAGGAATTAAGAAATTGAACGCCACGGTTCCTGAGCCGAAAGACAGTGGAATTTTGTGTTCCTGGGGGAATCTTTATGGATGCTTTTCCTTCTAAGGTGGGCACTTCTAGTTCGCCTCCCAGCGCAGCAATTGTAAAGGGTACCGGCACTTCACAGTAAAGGTCATTGTCTTCACGTTCAAAGATATCATGTTCACGGATATGTATAACGACGTAGAGGTCTCCCGAAGGTCCTCCCCGCAAACCGGCTTCTCCGTTCCCAGATGATCGGATCCGAGATCCATGAGCAATTCCCGCCGGAACCTTTAATTTTATCCTAGTCAGTTCCTCTGACCTTCCCTCCCCTCTGCATCCGGTGCACGGATCTTTAATGATTTGTCCGGTCCCGCCACAATCTGGGCAGGCCTGCTGAACTTGAAAAAATCCCCGAGATGATATGATTTGTCCGTGACCATCGCATGTATTACATGACGTTGTCCCTGAGTCACTAGATGATCCAGACCCATTGCATTTTTTACAGGTGATGGGTTTTGCCAGTTCGAGTTCTTTGACTGTGCCAATTGCTGCGTCTTCTAGGGTTATTTGCAGGTCATACCTTAGATCTGATCCTCTATTATTACTTGTTTTACCCCGTCTTCTACTATTTCCGAAGAGTTCGTCAAATATACCTCCGCCGCTTCCGCTCCCGCTCCCAAAGACTTCTTTGAATATATCAAATGGATCCCCCCCTCTTGGTCCACTCGGACCAGAAAAAGCAGAATGTCCGTACCGATCATAAGTGCTCCTCTTCTCCTCATTACTCAAAATTTCGTAAGCTTCGCTTACTTCCTTGAAGCGTTCTTCTGCTGACGGATCATCCGGATTTTTATCCGGATGATGCTCCACAGCAGCTTTTCTATAAGCCTTTTTGATTTCAGAAGTACTCGCATTCTTGGTAACTCCAAGGACTTCGTAGTAATCACGTTTAGACATCCAAAATTTATTTTATTGTTAGCTATGGATTGAGTTAAATACGTTAGTGAATGCGTCTATGAGTCTTGTTCCTTACTTAATTCGGAATCTTTTTCTGGGCCTTTTGAAACTATAACATTTGCTGCGCGCAACAGTCTGTCATGAAGCCGATACCCTTTTCTAATTTGGTTTATAATCTTTCCTTCTGGTGTTTCATCACTAGTTTCCTGTGAAATTGCTTCATGTAGATTAGGATCAAAGGGCTGACCGATAGCAGAGATTTCAGTAGCTCCTTGCATCGAAAGAAATTCTTCTAACTGCTTTTGAACCATTTCCATGCCCTGAGTAATTATGGATTCTGGGTCTTCTAACTTGGCTGCATCGAGACCCATCTGGAAGCTGTCAATGACTGGTAGTAATTCACAAAGCAATCCACCATTAGCAAACTTGATGGCATCTGTTTTATCTCTTGTCATACGTTTGCGGTAATTGTCCAGCTCTGCCTGATTCCTGGCCGCAATATCTTTCCAGTGCTCAGCTCGGCTTAAAGCTTCCTCTAAAGGATCCTTGGACTCTTCTCTCTTTTTGGATTTTTGTTCATTGGAATCATTTGATTCCTTCTTGAGATTTTCTGTTTTATCTACATCTATAGAACATTCCTCATCCACTTCAGTAGGATCCTTTTCTGTTTTGTCTTTGGTTTTGTTTGATTCGTTGCTCATTTTATATGGGCATTAGTTATAAAGAGGGCGCGCATTATACCCGATAATTCTAGAATATCTAAAAAAGGTATTTCTTTATGCAAAGACTTTATGTCTTTTCTATTGCAATAAGCGTGATGTCATCATTTTGCGCAACATTACTTGCAAATACATTAACGGACTCCCGGATTTCACTAATGACATTTTGTGCTCCTTTTGGCGCAGTATTTATTAGAGCTTCGTGTAGTCTTTGAATTCCGAATTCTTCTCCTCGGATATCAGAGGCTTCATTCACTCCGTCAGTGTACAGTAGCAGGATATCACCGGTATTTAGTTCAATCTCATGCTTTTTAATAGTATTATTGAAAATATTGCCTGAATCAATGCCGATAGCTATTCCTGGGCTTTGAACAGGATCGGCAATTTTTGTATCGGCTTTAAAGTGCAGGGGTGGGTCGTGGCCTGCCCTCGCAATGATTATTTTTCCGGTTCCTTTTTCCAAGATAAGAAATGCTAGACTAATGAACATATCTTCGCGGATATCGGGGAATAGCTGTTCATTGACTCGGCGCAGAACTTCTGCTGGGCAGAGAGCATTGATGGCGTTGGCTCGAACAACGCTCCTGCACATGGCAGTTATCAATGATGCAGGCACGCCTTTCCCTGATACATCAGCTATAACCACAGCCAAATGAGCATCATTAATTTCAAAGAAATCAAAATAGTCTCCGCTAACTATTCTTGCTGGGACATTGAGGCCTCTAATTTTGTAGCCTTCGAGTTCTGGTGGTTCTGAGGGCAATAGAATTCGTTGAACTTCGCTTGCTGTGTTCAGTTCCTTTTCAAGATTCTTTTTTTCTACTGCTTCAAGATGAATGATAGAATTACCTAATGCGAATGCTGACTGCTCCGCAATGGATTGAAAAACTTCATAATCGTTTTTAGTAAAATCTTCACCGCCTACCTCATTTGCTACTGCTAATATTCCAAGTTCTTTGCCTCCATAGCATAAAGGAGCAATGATAGTTGAAACACCTTGATGGATTTTCTTATCTGCATTTTTGAAATGTGGATTAGTGCCAAGATTTTGAACCTTTAATAATTTCCTTGCTCTTAAAGCTTCACCAAAAGGCCCCCAGTCTTTTCCAATACTTGTGAGTCGGCGGTAGCTATGAATGGTATTTGGTATTTGTTCTGATTGTTCTGCTATATGGATTGGAACAGGAATCAGTATGGGACAAGCTTCGCTTTGATATTCAGGAACTAATTTATCTTTGGTTTTGTCCAGCAAATATAGAGCAGCGCCATGAGCATCAACTACCATGGCTGCACCACGAACTATCGTACGGTGCAGAGTTCCTGGATTAGTACCTCCTTCCTGAGTGAGAGTCTCACCTAGACTCTTGAGAAAGTCGAACATTCGTAGTTCTTCTTTTTCAATGTCGTTTCGTTGACGTTCGAGCCGATTTATAATTTTCTGATATCGGCCGATATAGACAAAACAAACAAATGCAATGGAGAGAGAGACTAAAAGCGCTACGATAGGTGTGGTCATACTCGTAAGCGCTTTTAGGTTTATTATGAGGCAGGTTGCTGCCCTTGGGTTTCTTGTTCGAGAAAATGAATCACGTCCTTGAACCTTGGCACGTTATTTTTATCTGCATTTGAAAGGTTCTGATGAGCTTCAAGTGATTGTTGAATATTTTCTTCTTTGCTCATTTCTGCAATATCCAAGTACTGAGCATTTTGGATATGGTTTGATATTTTGTTCCTAATTTCCGGCCATGCATTGCCATCAGTGTCTAACTTTAATAACAGATCAATGCCCAGGCTGACAAGAAGCTGTGTGTTACGAGAATTGGCGTTAATGATTTCAAGATTATTCTTATTGTCAGTGACTAGTGATTTTTTGATTCCGACGAGTGTTCCCATGAATGTTGAGTCCATGACAGGACAATTTTCCAGATCAATAACAAATTGGTTTGAACCTCGAGTAATCATTAAAGTTGCGAATTCCTTCAGTCCCTGACTGTTTTGAAATGACCCTTTGCCTTCGACACGAATCCACACTGCCCCATTCTGGAGCTGTCCAACGTAGATAGGTGCAACCGGATTCACGTGAAGAATAGAAAACAATTCAAAGAAAAGCCTATGCCACAAGATAGGCAAGGGGAAACATGCCAAGTTTGCTTTTTTTGGCTAATGAAAGGGCGGATAGAAGATATTAGTTCACCAGAGATAGGATTGATCGCTAGCAATGATTTGATTTTCTCTTATAATTGAAACCCGCCACGCGGTTACTTTCCCTTTACTGTGGTATTCTTTACCTGTGACTTGAAACCTAGTTTTGTTCTTAGTTCTTGGGTTCAAAGCTTTGACTTCGTGATAATAGACCTGTGAGCCAGTCTTCTTTTGACGATATTCGAACCTGATGGTTGCTGAGCTACGGGAAGGATCAGTCCACCAAAAGACGTAGTAGTGTCCGGCTCTCTGTTTTTTCTCTTTGTCAGTGACGGCACCATGCAAAAAATGTAGTTGTTCAAATCGAACCATTGGATCCGGAGAATTAATTTCTTTTTCAGGATCCAGATGGAAATATTTAGAATTTGTGATTTTGATTTGGCTGTCCAAGGACAAGCACCCCGAATTCAGCAAAATTGCCAAAGTAACGGCACAAAATCTGAAGAATAAATTTGAATGCATGTCAATTATTTAGGCCAATCCTTAATAAGTTTGCTGCTCAGCCGTGTCAATTGTCATGCACTGTAACAGTGTACTTATTTTGGTTAATTCATTGTTTGTCCTTTTTTGAGATACAAAAAAGTGACATTCATCGCAAGACAATTAGTTAAGTTTACCTTATTATTTATATTAGTTACTATTTTATTTTGGTTAATTTAGCAACCTTTGTTGCATTTTAACCGACTAATATATGGAAAGCTTACAAAGCAAAATAGTTGATGATTTACTCGTTTCTTATCAGGAAGTGGGTGGTATCAATCGTATTGACAGTGCCAATTTGCCATCAAGGCCAGCTGTTGCTGGGCTGTGTGAGGATTTACTAAGGCTTGTGTTTCCCGGTTTTCTAGAAACTGAGGCAATTGAATCAGAAAATCTTGAGAAGGAAACTGGCCAGATAGTTTCGCAAATTCTTGCCACTTTATCCAAAGAGATCAATAGGAGTATGAGACTTGCATATGAGGGTTCTCAGGAAATTCGAGAAGGATCCTCTGATGATTTGGCGTGTCGTTTTTTATCTGAATTACCCAGACTCAGGAGCGTACTGCAAACTGATGTGGAAGCTGCTTACGAGGGTGATCCAGCAGCAAAAAGTTTTGAGGAAATTATCCTCGCCTATCCATGCCTTGAAGCAATTGCGATTCAGAGAATGGCACATGTTTTATATTCTCTGAAAATTCCTTTCATACCCAGGATGATGACCGAGTGGGTTCATTCGAAAACAGGTATTGATATTCATCCGGGGGCACAGATAGGTTCTCATTTTTTTATTGATCATGGGACCGGAGTTGTAGTCGGCGAAACTTGTGTGATAGGCAGTCACGTTAAGCTTTATCATGGTGTCACATTGGGTGCTCGTAGTTTTCCGAAAGATGATGATGGTAATCCAATAAAGGGTATCAAGCGTCATCCTAATGTTGAGGATGAGGTGGTCATTTACCCTGGAGCGACCATTCTGGGCGGTGAGACTGTGATTGGCGCACGCAGCACGATAGGTGCCAATGCGTTTATTATGAATAGTATCGAAGAAGACTCTTTGGTGGCCTTGTCCGAAGTTGAGCATGACATCAAGAATAAAAAAAATCACCGAGAAGCTGAAAAAGATGAGGCATCCTGAATATTATCAGCTCGGACTTGGTCTTCCAAGCAACTTAGATGAGGGCACATCGACCCGAAAGCAGCAGTCTCGACCCTCATTGCGTAGGTCTCAATCAAATGGAATGCTTTTTGATTTATTTGAGATAACTCGACCGGCCCCTAGAAAGAAGATAGCGCGTGGCCGAGGATTGAAATTTGATAGTGATTTGACTGAGAAGTGTAAGCGAATGGTAGGGATGGTGGGTCTTGATGCATTAGCTGGTCAGATCAAGGTGTTTTGGAATTTGAGATTAAGCTCAACGGCCGGTCTTGCTCATCATAGTACCGCTCAAATTGATTTAAATCCTAGGCTAGAGAGGTTCGGTCCCGAAGAACCAGAGAGGACCCTGTTGCATGAACTCGCGCATTTGATCGCGCATTCCCGAGCTTCTGGTCGGACAATACAGCCACATGGTCCAGAATGGCAAAGTGCATGTTCAGAACTTGGAATTCCAGGAGAGAATCGGTGCCATGATCTTCCTCTTGCAAATAGAGTCATCAAACGAAAGTTAGCTTATCGTTGTCGTTACTGTGGTATCATAGTGCCGAGGGTTCGTAAACTGAGTCGCGATTCTGCTTGTTACCCATGCTGTCAGAAGCATAACGGGGGAGGATATAGTCGACGTTTTTTGCTTGAGAGAATATCAATCCAAGAAGCAAAGTTATTGGCTCCAGAGCATGAGTGGGTATGAATGAATGCAAATCATTGGATGGATAAGAATGCATTTTTTGCTATTTAGAGGATTGCCTTATTAATTGAGCAGAGCTTATCCTCTTACCATGCAAACAAATAATCGAAGACGATTCCTTAAATCTACTGTTGGTGCTGGTGCTGGTTTTGCATTGATTGATCCTTCCTCAATGGCTCAAGGAAAATTGAAGATAAAAAAGAAGGTTGCACTTGGTTATGATAACTTTGCTGTTCGTGCAATGGGCTGGAAAGCCCAGGAGCTGATCGATTACGCAGCAAAATTAAAATGTGATACTTTGTTTATAACTGATTTTGGTCCTTTTGAAAAACTTGATGACCGTGATTATTTACAGGATCTATCCAAAAATGCAGCTGATCGCGGGGTGAAAATTTTGCTAGGTTCATGGTCCATATGCCCTACGGCCAGACGTTTTAAAAAGGACTGGGGAAGTGCGGATGAGCACCTAAAATTAGGAGTTCGCATGGCGAAGTCGCTCGGGTCTCCAGCTTTCAGAGTTATTTTAGGAGATTCAGGAGATCGTTTAAGCGATGGGGGAATTGAGGCGCGAATTGCAGACACTGTTAAGGTTTTAAAGAGAAATAAAAATTATTGTGTCGATCATGGCATTAAAATAGCAGTGGAAAATCATGCGGGTGATATGCATTCAACTGAACTTGTAAAACTTATTGAAGAGGCAGGCAGTGATTTTGTGGGTGCTAATATGGACTCGGGGAATGCTATCTGGACACTGGAAGATCCTGTCGAGAATCTTAGAAATCTAGGTCAGTACGCGATCACTACGAGTTTGCGTGATACTGCTCTATGGGAAAGTGCAAATGGAGTCACCGCGCAGTGGACAGCAATGGGTGAGGGGAACGTTGATTTGAAATCTTATTTCGCATTGTATGCCAAGCTCTGTCCGGATACCGCGGTCAATATAGAGACAATTTCCGGTTTTAATCGTGAGTTGAGAACCAAAGATAAAGAATTCTGGAAACCTTGGCCAAAAGGTGAACCGATCGGTTATGATAAATTCATTGCCCTTGCAAAGAAGGGAAAACCTCGCAAATCATGGGAAGCTCCTAATGGGATTGACAAGAAAAAGGCCAACCAAGATTACCAGAAAGGTGAGATTGCTAGAAGTATCCGATATTGTAAGGAAAAACTGGGACTCGGATTAAAGTAATTTTTGTTAGCGGAATAGCTCCATTATTTTTTCGGCATCGATACCTTCAAGGTTTTCTGTGACCATATGTGCATTGCCCAGAGATTCGACTGGATGCGTAGTAGCGACTGCAATGACTTGCATATTTGCTGCTAATCCTGCCTCAATGCCCACATGAGCATCTTCAAAAACGACACAGTTCTTTGGGTCTACTTTTATTTTTTCTGCAGCCTTAAGGAACACCTCAGGGTTGGGTTTTCCATTACTTACATCCTCGGCCGCAGTTATAGCGTCAAAGTAATCTGAGAGTCCAATCATACCCATGACAGTTTCTATGTTGGCAATGGGAGTAGAGGAAGCTATAGAACATGCAATTTCTTCTGACCTGAGTGATTGCAGTAGATCTCGTACACCAGGCAATGGTTCAATTCCGTCAGAAATTATAATTTCGCGATAAATTTCCTCTTTTCTATCGGCTAACCGTGTAACTTCTTCCTGATTTGTGACATCAATCCAATTGCCAAAAAAATTAGGGATAATATTTTCATTGCGCATCCCAAATGTCATTTTAAAGAAATTATCAGGAAGCACCTCATTTTCTTCCTCTGCTAGTTTCGACCAACTTTTCTCGTGCTGATTGTGTGAGTCTATGATCACTCCATCCCAATCGAATAATGCACCAATTGCATTGGAATTCATTGAACCTGTTTCTAGTAATTTGTTTATTTCAGGCGTTTCGTGATACCGATTCTTTTTTCGAGAGCAACATTGACTCGTTCTGCCAAAACAGCATCGAGAAATATCAATTTTGGATAAGATTCAAATTCTATCCGATGCTGTCCGTTAGCAGGCATACTGGCGGCTTTATCAACGTCTTGGATGTCATTGATAGGGACATCGTTGATCTTTGTTACTATTAAAGTACTGAGTCTTTCATAACCTAAAGTGACAGGTGTTGGAATGGTTCGGGTCAGGATGACCAGTTTCCGTCTCCCTTCCTTTTCATACATTTCTGGACTGGCATGTGCCATGAGCATTTTAATTGGGGCTCTGGACTTCCAGTCGTTTCCAAACAGTTTTAAGAAAGGAACGGAAAGTTCCTGAAAAACAAGTCCACCAATGATAGAAAACTTGGGGCCACGATCGAACATGTAAGGATCGATTAAATAGTCTTCAGCGGGCCGACGAATTAGCTTCAGATCGATCTCTTTTTTTTGTCCTTCACGAAGGATTTTTATTTTCATGGGATCTCCCGTGAATGCTTTTCCCCTCACAAGGTGACTGAAGCTGAGCTTTCCCCAGACAGGATCATTATAATTTCCCCGTGAATCAATTCCCTTACCATTAATAGACAGAATAACATCACCTGATTTAATGTTGGCAGCAGCAGCAGATGCACCTTCAATTACTTTGCTTACAAAAACTCCCCCATCTTCTTGATCGAGTTTGAGGTAATTTCTGAATTGTTCGTCAAGCGTTTGTGAATACATGATCCCAAGATTAGGGAATCCTGTATACTTACCGTCTTCAGTATCTTTCAAAAAATGCTCAATGATTGAGGCGGGCAAGATGTTTGATATCTGATCCTTGCTTGAATAGCTGATTAATAGCCCAGCCAGTTTTTTGTTTTTTGCAACTGGAAGCGTAAAGCTCCCGGAACGGTATTTGACCGGACCATTGGCTTGGATTTGTAAGAATCTGGCCGTGTCAATGAAGGATTGGCGCACTTCCCCTTTTGAAACCGTGATTTGAGTTGTAACAGGAGTTCCGTTCGCCTCAAATTGCCAAGCCTCCACTTTGTCTTTTGGTGATAGTTTCGTATCTAACTCAAATGGCAGGCGATCTGATAAGAAATCATTGTCGTTAATAGGTTCTAAAAGTGCCAGATTTGCTTCATAATCAACAGTGATTACTTTTGCTGTTGCCTTTGCTGCTGTGTCCGGTTTTTCTAGCTCAATGTATGTTGCATCCGTAACCATTTGGGCAGTGACCAATACTTTGCCTTCAGGTAGGACAGCTCCTAGTCCGATCCTTGTCGAGGATGCACCTTTTTCCCATGGTTGTATTAGGTTATAGGATTGCATTGTTGTGTTAACTCGGATTACCGATTTATCAACTGATGCTGCTTCTAATTTTTCTGACCAAAGTGGAATTGATATTCCGAGGACAGAAAGGAGGATAAAGAAATTTTTCATCTTAAGATTTGTCTAAAGTCTAGTGTCTGTTCTGTGTCGAGATGATTTTAAATTGGGGATAGATTATAAGTGAGTCTAATCACCTAGATAATGATCATTAATCACATTATATTTTTCTTGGATGCGTTTTTGAGCTGCTTCAACTTTTGCACGTTCTATAACTATGGGCCTTCCATTGCCCAATAAGCTGATGACAATGTAATCGCCTTTATCTTTGGCTAGAGCATTGTGAACATCCTTCAATGTCTTAACTTTTACACCATTTACTTCATCAACAATACTATGTGTGAAATTGGAGAAGTACGAATTTATTGAATCGGGAAGTATTGAAGTCAGAACAATGATTTCGGGTCGATCTTTGTAAATATCCGCTGAGACATAGGAATCAAAATGATACCGGATCTGCAAACTTTTTATTCCATGAGCGGCCATGAGGTTACGGTCAAGAGGTTGGAAGACGAGGCCTGAAAACATGACATAGCGTGGTTTCTCGTCATATTTCTTTGCTGCAATTAAGTATGGGAGAAATCTTTTCAGAGTAACTTTGGCATCGATTGATTTGTTTTGTCTCCAGATCTTGAGTTCTATGACGTCGCCTGCAAACTTTCGTTCTACGATTTCATTCATGTTAACGTCTTCTCCTTCATAGTTGATTAATCCGTTTGATTTTACTGAGCGGCCATCAATTGCTAACAGGACATCACCGGTTTGAAGTATTCCTCCTGCAGAACCGTCTTCTTCTGCAGCAGCTACCATGATTCCTATTCCATCATTGGCTAGGCCTAGAGCTTTTCTTTGAGCGGGATTGATTAAGGGAAAATCACTCATGCTAAGATCAACGTAATGATCATAATTACCGTCTTCGACGTCTTTAAGGAATCGACGAATGACCGGAGTCGGTATCATATAGCCTGTGTTTTGTGCGATGTTTCCCGAGTACCCCTGAAAAGCGACTCCCACTACTTTCCCATTTTGTATTACTGGTCCTCCGGAATTTCCCGGATTAATAGCTGCGTCGATTTGTATTGTCAGATGCAAATCGACACTAGTATGAGAATAACTAAGAAAATCTACACGTGATACCACGCCAGAAGTTATAGATATCCTTTCCCCTCCGATTGGATAGCCTATTACTTTAACAGTAGTATCCAATTGTGGTAGTTTTCCGATTTCAAATGGAGTTACGCCCTTGAAGGCCGAAGGGTCTTCAAGTTCGAGCATGGCCAAATCACAGTCGTGTGCGATATGAACTATTCGTGCACGATAAGGTTTAGCATCACCAACTTTCTTTATGTAGATGATGCGGCTGTTACTAACGACATGAGCATTAGTTAAAAATTTATTTTCACTGACAAGCCATCCAGTTCCGTTGCCACCAGAGTCTCGGCCAGTATTCCAGGGGTTGCGATAATCCGGGTTAAGAGAAGAATTCTCGATTCTAACAACCGCTTCATATCTTGAAGAGTTATTGGCTTGATGGGCACTGTCTTTTTCATTGTTATCCTGTGCTGCGGCAAGGGCACAGGCACAAATTGTGATGATGAAGGAGAAAAAAGGAGATTTCATATTAATGTTTTTTGAAAGATTGTTTCTCAAGGATATTTCTATTGTCGGTCCCGAGTCTAGAAAAGCAATCTGGGTCTTTTCTTTTGTTAATTATTTGAAGAATGTTGTTCAGCTAAAGTCATAATTCTTAGCAATGAGCACTGAGTGGAAGACTGAACTTCCTGTAAACTGATTATTATTATGGAAAATAATCTTGCAATTATTTAACTTATGTTGATAATCAATTATAAATAGTTATTTAGATTCTTTAATGTCATTCACGTCACGCTTTTCTTGGTTCAGAAGAAATAAAAACATTCCCGATAAGGAAATGAGAGACATATCTGAAATTCTCAGAGCAGGAAGACCTTCTAAAAGAAAAGAAAACCTAAAATTCACCGGTAAGACACGAGGCAAATCAGCCACATGTATGTTTGGAAGAAGACAACTTCGTGAGGCGATTCTGCACTGTGTTGTTAATGAGGAGGAACGTTAGAAGATGATTGTTTCGTATGAATTCACGTTACCGTCATTTGCTTCCCATTGTCACCGGTATTAATCCTCTCAATTAAAGGAATTGCCATTTTTGCCCATTCCTTTGGGTTTTGATATGCTGAGGCGCCTTCTGCCCAGCACTTTCTGAGCATTTCAGTATTGATGATCCCCGGATTTAATGCGATGCAAGCCATTCCATTGGGTAATTCCTGGGCTAATGCGCTGCTCATTCCTTCGATGGCCCACTTTGTGGCACAGTAAGGAGCAACATTAGGGGAAGTGGAACGGCCCCACCCTGAACTTAAGTTCACTATGATGCCATTGCCGTTCCGAATCATTGATGGAACAAAGTGCCTAATCATATTTGCAACTCCGTTAATATTAACGGCAGACATTTCATCAAACTCTTTAGCCGATACTTCCCATAATGGGGCAGGACTATTCATAATGGCAGCATTGTTAATAAGTAAATGAGGTGGTCCGAATTGTTCAATTATTTGCTTTGCAGCACTGGCAATTGAATCGTCACAAGAAACATTAGCCTGAAAAATGTGATGTTTTTCTCCTAATTCGGCCGCGAGTGCCTTGACTTTGTTTTTTGTTTGTCCGAATCCGGCAACGGTCCATCCTCGCTTGGCTAGTCCTAAGGCAATTTCTTTTCCGAGGCCACTTGTGGATCCGGAAATGATAACTCTGCGTTTTGTTTTATAATTACTGGTTTCTGGCATTTATTTTTTGTGTATTAATACAATTAAATAAAATCAACATTTGCATCTAATTTAAGTTTGCCAAAGTTATAGCAGAAAATGAGTTCAACTGAAATCTTACCGTCAAATATTATCTTAAATCCGGAAGATAGAAAATTTCCAGATTTTAGCTTAACGAGATTATTGAGTTCAGTATTTGATCCAACTGAAGGATGCAGGATTTGCATCCTTACGGATTTTGAAGATCCTTCAAAAGAGATGAAGGGATTTAAATTCTTGCAGAGCCCGGAAAAATTTCCTGTTCAAGCAAAAGCGTATAAAGAATTTTTCTGCGAGTTGAAAGATGGAGTAATGAATGAACTTGGTATGAGTGGTGGTGAGATGTTTGCTTATCATGCTACTAATGGATCCAATCTTGATATGAAGGATGAATGTTTTGATGTGGATAGTTCAGCATTGTCTTTGGATCAGAACATTTATCCAGAATATGACATCATTTTATGTATTTCAGATTGGAGCGCTACTGCTCCATTAACGACAAAGTGTAAAGAGTTTGCATTCCGTGGTGCGACTATGCATGGACTGAATGATATTATACTCAATTCTGGCCTTTCTGTGGATTATGATCAGGTCTCTTCTGACACTGAGAAGTTGCGCTTGGCTATGACAGGTGCCGATGAAATTGAAATTGATTTTACCTTGAACGATAATCGAACTGTCACAATAAAACTTATTCTGGATGGTCAGGAGGCACAGAAATCACACGGCCTCTGCAAAGGAAGTGCTCCTGACATTGCTAATTTACCTGCCGGTGAAGTTTATTTTGTTCCTGTTGATGCGGTTGGACAGTTTCCGATGAAGTACCATGACGGAACTCTGGGTCTTCTTGATGTTAAGGATCGTAATATATATCGCAGTAGTTTACTTGAAGGTGATCAGGTAATAATCGATGAGCACAATGGGAGATTAAAGGATGATCCAGTTACAGGAACTTTGGGCGAGCTTGGATTTGGGAGTCAGGTGTTACCAGTTTCAGGAGCTGATATTCAGGACGAGAAGATCCTAGGAACTTGTCACCTTGCTACGGGAAGAGATGATCATCTTGGTGGTGATATTATTCCTGACATGTTCAAAACCCATCAAAATTCTACTCATGATGATATCCTGTTTGCGCCACATAAGACCCCTAATATTAATATTAGCCAGGTAAGAATGAAAAGAGGTGAACAGCTTGAGATACTCATAGAACATTTTAAGCCTAGTCAGTATCTGATTGATGCTTTATCTCAATAAAAAATAATCAATTAATTTTCCAGTGAGCCTTTATGAATCCCAATCTTATCTCGATCAGTATTTGTTATTTCATTACGGTTCTTCTCTACAAATAGATCCTTTTCAAATATTTCCTGAGTCATTTCTGAATTTTGCTAAGCGTAGTGTTACTGAAAATCTTGATACTTCCAAGGAGAGGCTCCGCGCTCTAGACTTAGGCTGTTCTGTAGGAAGGTCTTGTTTCGAGCTTTCTCGTTTCTGTTATGAGGTAGTTGGTATAGATTACTCAAATCAATTTATTCATGCCGCTGAAACGATAAGGGTTGAAGGCAGTGTTAAATACAATAGTCTTCAGGAAGGGAGTCAGTTTAATTCTTATATTGCCGAGATGCCGGAAGGGTCCAGGCCTGAGAGGATTTCATTTGAGGTTGGAGATGCACTGCAATTGCCTGAGAGAATTGGTAAATTTGATGTTATACATGCAGCGAATTTACTTTGCAGATTGTCTAATCCGGATCACCTGCTAAAGAAATTGCCGGCACTTATGAATGAAGGAGGATCGTTGGTTATAACAACACCTTGTACTTGGATTGGAGAATTTACTCCGATGGAAAATTGGCCTAAAGGGTCGACGCTAGACTGGATTAGTACAAATTTGTCTGGCAGCTTTGTCTTGCAGAATACGCAAGATATGCCCTTCATTATCCTGGAACATGCACGCAAGTTTCAAGTAGGCATTGCACAGGCTAGTGTATGGATCCGTAATTCTTGATAAAAATGAAACGTTTCCAAAGAGCCTTTAAATTGCCCTACAGATATATTTTTTATGGCTTGAGCATTTTGTATTTGCTCGGAGATTTTTATTGGTTTGGTGGTCCGCTGAAATCAGGGATAGATGGGATGTGGAAAAGTAATGAAGTCGAGCCAATGGAACTTGCAATAAAAGAAAAAATTGTTGCTACAGTGAATGCTCATCCAATCAGGGCACGTGATTTGGAGCGTGCTACGGAAGAGTATTGTCGTAAAAATGGAATATTATTGAGTGAGATTTCAAGAAGTAGAATCAATGCGATACGTCTTCTTGCCCTTGATCAATTAGTAATTGACCGATTGATCTGGTTCCATTCTTACCACTATCCTGTGGAACTATCTCAAAGAGAAATTGATGATGCTTTGATAAGGTTTCGCCGAGGGTTTAAGAGTTCCGAAGAATTCGAGGAGGCAGCTTTATCGCAGGGATTTTCAGTTAGCCGGATTGATACTTTTCTTCAGAATCAATTCATGCAAAGAGCATGGATTGAGAAGACTATAAGAAAACATATCATTGTTAGTGAAGAGGAAATAATAGAAAGATATGAGAGTGATAAAGTTATTTCCATGATACCAGAAAGAGTCAATGCAAGGCACATCTTCCTTGCGACTTTGGATAAGGATGCTGAGCGGGTTGAAGAGAGAGTCCAAAGCATTTCTCGGAAATTAAAAGAAGGTCAAAGTTTCGAAACATTGGCAATAAAATTTTCCGAAGATTCTCGGAACAAAGATGCGGGAGGAAATCTGGGATGGATTACCCGAGACCGTGTTCCTAATGATTTTTATGATGAGGTTATCAAGATAAGCATAGGTAAGACCGGTACTCCGTTCAAAACAAAGCTAGGGTGGCACATAGTGCATGTGATTGACCAAATGAATCCCGTCAAAGCTTCATTGGATCTAGTGCATGATGAGATCGCTGCTACCATTGAAGTTGAGAAGCGACAAAGAGCTATTGAAGCTTTAATTAATCACATTAAGGGTAAGGCCAAAATTCGTTATACAGGACAATTCACCTGGATAGAATAGCTTGAATATTATTTCCAAATAGTCAGTTACTAACTTGGCGGCAAGACACCTTCACGTTCCGGCAGTTTTGGCTTCAAAATAGATTGGTTTCCTTGTTCCTCTTTTTGAATTGGCTGCTTCTCTTCTGGCTTTGATGGAGAAACTATTTGTGGTTTCTCCGGCCCTTCGCTGATTTTGGGTTTTGGTAATTCAGGAGGGTTTGTTTGTGGAGCCGTATCCGAATTTTCAGACAAATCTTTTTTTTCCTTTGTTGTCTTACCAGTTAGATTTGATTCTTTAATATTTTTGTTATTGGGACCTTTAAGTGAGTTGATTGCCGGTATGCCAATTGATTGAAGCTGATTACAAGAGCATAAATCTAATGTTACCATCACTAAAGTCAGAGCAATTATTTGATTTTTCATTTTCCGCGCCATCTTTTCCTATTCAGCTAAAGCCCTTAATGGCTATATGGTCAAGACGTTTGTGTGAGTGGTTTGAAGTGATAGTCATTCATTGCGAAATTGATTAATAAAGATAAAAGCCATAGCTCCCAATGAAAGAGTGCTATGACCAATAGTTGTTATCACTTCACGAATTGGATTTAAATAACATGCAAGAATCCATGTGACTCCTATTAAGGTACTTGATCCTATTACAAAAATACCAAGGGGAGAAATGGCAGAAGAGCTACCTTCTCTAACTTCTTTAGCGGAATTTAAATAATAGTTTGAGGTAAGAGCAAAAATGATTATTGAAAAAATGCCTAAAGGCTTCGCTAATTGAGGAACAAGCCCTACCAAAGCATCGTAAGCGCCATGAGCAATTACAACTAAAATAAATGCTCCAATAAACCCTTCCCATCTTGTCCTTGGCCAAAGGCTAAAATAAAATAGTGAGAGGCCAGCAATTCCAGTCAATGATGCATGGAAAAAATTTGCAGTTAGAAATCGAGGAAAAACATCTGCTTCGGATCCCGGTCCAAAATACAGAAGATTTTCTGAGCAGGCGAACCCGAGTCCAATGCAAGCAGCTGTTGCCAAGGCCTCCATCGGGCACCTTCTCTTCAGGAGAATAAAAAGGAAAGGTGAGAAAAAAAGTAACTTGATTAGTTCTTCTCTAAGCCCAATGCCACAAATCACATAAAGGCTATCATTCATAATTTCTCCGTTTAACTTGAATTGAAGCCCATTTTCCTGCCAAAAAACTAATCCAAGGACTACGAAGGTTGATGCGAATCCGGCTATGAATCCAAATCCATAAAGTGGTATACGTATTAGTGAATACTTACCTGCGCGTCCCAAACTGATGATAATGCAGAACCAAATGAGCGCTGTAAAGGCGGTCACGGAGAGCCAAACGAAACTAATGTTCTTAAAAAGAAATGATACATTTCTTATAGTGAGTGATGCCCACTTTCCTAAGCTTGAAGCAACGGCTTCAAATGTTTGGTTGTTCATTGAATTTCTATATTCTTTCCTCGAGAAGAGTTCTTTAAGTTCGCTCGTTTTTTCTAGAGACAGGAGTGTTCGCATGATGCCGTTCCTTGAATGATCTGACTGTGGATAATTTTTGAGCTCTATTCGATAGAAACGTAGAGACTCTTTATTATTTCCTCTTGAGATAAGAATGTCTGCGTAGAATTCAGCAGTGAATCTTTTTTGGTTTTTTGTTTCGGCGGCTGTTTTTAGTTTTATAAATAATGCAGAATCCTTCTTGTCTGAATCACTCATTATAGTCACATAGTCCTCAATGAGTTTTTGAGTCTCTGGCTTTAAACTGTGCTGAGGGATCCCAAGTATTGAAGCTGTGGAGTAAAGCCCTTCGCGGGCCATCATAGTAATGCTTGCTGCATCAAACCCTTTTTCGTTTCTATAATTAATGACTTGCTCGATTTTTTTTGAATTCAAGCTGCTCATTATGATTGATACAGATTCTGTTTTAATCCAAGGGCATGAAACTTTTAATCTTTCTACAATCTGATTTTCTTTCAGAACAATTTGAGGCAATAGAATACCGATCAGTATTGAAATGATGCCAATGATCATTGACGAGCGGATTAGAAAGCTTCGATCGCGAGATTGCGATATTAGTTTTTGATGAATCGTAGGCATAGGAATTGAAATCTTATGGTCTTAACAATTATATTTAGCTCATTTCATTTTTAGGATTTCCGTTTCATTTTATAGTAATTAACGAGTCCTCCAACTACACCATCTGCATATTCGTGAATTAAACTTTTACGTTTCTTTCCAGATATTATTTTTTCTCCAGAGTAATTCCCTGCATTGATTCTATTATAAAATGTTGTACTGTTCATTACATAAGGTTCGAGAAAAATGACGGGGCAGTGATAGATTCTATTAGCAAGAAGGTTCCTTGCATAGATATAGGGTTGCTTGTGATTGATAAGCTTTGCATTTGAAGTGGAATATTTATATGGAGGTAGTCCAGTTTCATTAGCCATTGAACTGGCAACGGCAATGCTTATTGGCAGTTCTTCATTATGAGTATTTTGTAAGAGCCTCTTGAATAAATGGAAGCGGTTATCTTCCAGACGAAATTCATTCGAGCTGTAATTACCATTTATTAGTAGATGTAGATGGTTGCGGTTTATTAGTTCCGGGTTGTTTGGGTTTCCCCAACTCTCTGCATTGAAGTGAACACAAATTGTGAGGTCCGGTTTGATTGTATTGTTGATAATATGTGCTCTCCTTCGAATTTCGTGTTTTCTATAAAAGAGAAGTTCACTTTCTTTCTTGAGTACGATACCTTCAGATTTTTGTCCGCGGGATTGCAAAACTTTACGTGCAAGTTCTTTAAAGTGCTCCGGTCTTAATTTGGTTACAGGTTCGTGCTGATCTCTTAACAGGAAAACTTTTGCTCCGAGTGATTGTAATTTTTGTTTAATCAGTTTTGCTGTTAACAGGGTAAGTTCACCTTCTTTTATTTCTATGCCTTTACCATTTAATTGATACCAGCGACCTTCCATCTTAGCCCATTTTCCGCCGATATGTCCGGGATCAATTGCTACCTTCAGATGTTTTAGTGGTTCTTTTTCAATATTAATATTTTTGGGAAGTTCACTAGCTTTTCTCCAGTAACGTAAATTGTTAAGGGTATGATCAGATGAGCCAAATTGTAGTCTGAAAATTTGATTACCTTTTGCACGAAGCTCAGCATGGTCTGCATTAACTCTTACTGCTGATTTCCAAGAATCTTGTTCAGAATAGATATTTTTTAATTCCGTTAGAAATCTTTTCCTGGTAATTTTTTCCTGATATTTTTCTAACTCACTCCAATCAGGGTCAATGGCTAATGTGCTCAGGTTGGCGCGAATACGGAACTGATCAGAGTTAATTTCGGAATCATCAGTAATCTTAGTTTTAGGCTTTAAGGTAACAATTATTAATAGGACTATTATAATTATGATGCTAATCCAGAATAATTTTACTGATATAATCGGTGATGGTTCTTTTTGCGACATCGAGAATAAGAACTGAATTTAAACGTAAATTGATACTTATGACAATATGTGGTTGAGCCTTACTAATTTCCAATTAGCATAATGACTTGGACGCACTACCACATACTAATAATTTAAGACTGCTTTTTCTGGGAGATATTGTTGGCGAGCCTGGGCGTAAGGCTGTTGGAGATTTTCTCCCCAAGATCCGTGAGTCTCGTGGAGTTGATTTCATTGTAGTTAACGGAGAGAATGCAGCTGGTGGGAGAGGCATTACGCCGAAGATTTCGATAGGTCTTCTAAGGGCTGGCGCAACGGTCATTACGACCGGCGATCATATTTGGGATCAAAAAGAGATCATTGATTATTTGCCTACGGAGCCACGATTGTTGCGACCTCTTAATTATCCGGACGGTACGCCTGGTCAAGGTAGTGTCGTGCTTGAAACAGAAAAGGGGTTTGTTGCGATATTAAACGCTCAAGGCAGAACATTCATGAATCCACCTCTTGAGAATCCATTACTTTCGATTGATGCTGAGTTGGAACGGATCCGTAAGGAGACAGATGTCAGAATGATTTTTGTTGATTTTCATGCTGAGGCGACCAGTGAAACTATAGCTACCGGCCGTTATCTTGATGGAAGGGTATCGGCTGTGGTAGGGACTCATACCCATGTTCAGACTGCAGATGAACAAATATTTCCCGGTGGAACAGCATTTTTGTGTGATGCTGGTATGTGTGGACCATCAGAATCGATTCTGGGGCGACAAATAGATCCAATATTAGAACGTATGTGTACTTCAATGCCTCGAGCAATGCCCGTAGCAAAAGGGGAAGTAGATATAAGGGGGGTACTTTTGGACATTGATCACAGCACCGGAAAAGCTGTAGATATGGAGCGTATTGCTGAAAAATTTAATAATTGAAGGTTAATTTTCCTTCTATCAATTAATATAACCTGTTTTTGCTGGCTTTTTTAGTACTGTAATTCCTCACATAAATGACTCGAAATCAGTATCTTAAGAAGCAATTTTGCCTAATTTATTAAAAAACTTAAAATTTTTTTGACAGTAACAATCAATTTGATAGATTTCGCTCCACTTTTTCGCAGGGGTGGTAGGTGTTTTTTCTCTAGTTTGTTCAATAATAAATGACTTGCTTGGGTGGAAATCTTTCGGCTCCTGCGGACTGCGTGAGTGTTTCATGTTTGGTCACCTGCCGAGTTTAATGCTCATAAGGTAATCAAACAATAGATACGCTCATGTAGCTCAGGGGTAGAGCACTTCCTTGGTAAGGAAGAGGTCACGGGTTCAAATCCCGTCATGAGCTCCACGCAGAAAGTAATAAATAATAAAAGCCGATTAATCGGTAACTAAACATAATAAGAAACCAACACGAATTACAAATTGCGAGTACACAAATACTTAATAGACAATTTGTAAGGAAATTCAAAATAAACTAAGACCCTAGTCCTTTATTTTACAGGACTTACTACTCACAAAGACATGGCCAAAGAAGCATTCGAAAGAAACAAGCCCCACGTCAATATTGGAACAATCGGACACGTTGACCACGGGAAGACTACGCTCACCGCTGCTATCTGCCATACACTGGCGGACAAAGGTTTGGCTGAGAAGAAAAATTATGATGACATTGATGCTGCTCCCGAAGAGAAGGAACGAGGCATTACAATTTCAACAGCTCACGTAGAATATGAGACAGAGAAAAGACACTATGCTCATGTTGATTGTCCGGGTCATGCTGATTATGTGAAAAATATGATTACAGGTGCTGCACAAATGGACGGAGCGATTCTGGTTTGTTCTGCAGCAGATGGACCAATGCCGCAAACAAGGGAGCACATCTTGCTTGCGCGTCAGGTCGGAGTTCCTGCTATTGTAGTATTCTTGAACAAGACTGATCAGGTTGATGATGCAGAATTGCTTGATCTGGTCGAGATGGAGATTCGCGAATTGCTTAGCAAGTATGAATTTGCTGGTGATGATATTCCAATTGTTAAGGGTTCCGCATTGAAAGCCCTCGAGGGAGATGATGAGGAGAAAGAGAACATTATGAAGCTCATGGCTGCAGTTGATGATTATATTCCGAAGCCTGAGCGGCCCGTGGATTTGGATTTCCTTATGCCGATTGAGGACGTCTTTTCAATTGAAGGTCGAGGAACTGTTGCGACTGGCCGTATAGAGCGGGGCGTGGTAAACAAGATGGAGGAAGTTGAAATTGTTGGAATACGCGACACGCAGACGACAACAGTTACTGACATTGAGATGTTCCGTAAGTTGTTAGATCGTGGTGAAGCTGGTGATAATGTTGGTATCCTGCTTAGAGGAACGAAGAAAGAGGATATTGAGCGTGGTCAGGTCATTGCAAAACCAGGTTCAATTACACCGCACCAGAAGTTCACTTCTGAAGTTTATGTTTTGAGTAAGGATGAGGGTGGTCGTCATACACCTTTCTTTAGTAATTACAGACCACAGTTTTACTTCCGAACAACTGACGTGACCGGTACGATTAAATTGCCTGATGGTGTTGAAATGGTTATGCCTGGTGACAATATTACCATGGAAGTTGAGCTTATTACTCCGATCGCGATGGAAAAAACGATTCGTTTTGCGATTCGTGAAGGTGGTCGGACTGTTGGAGCTGGCCGTGTTGCTGACATTCTTGATTAAGATTTAAACCTCAACTAAACGAATTTAGGTTAGCCGGGTCTTGTCGGGCATTATTTAGCTCGAACGGGATCCGGCTACGCCGTAAAAAAAAGAAGTCCTCAAATGCGAGTTTAATAAAGAAAAACAAACCATATAAACTCCAAGAGGGTAGTAGCTCAGCCTGGTTAGAGCACCGGTCTCCAAAACCGGGTGCCGGGGGTTCGAATCCCTCCTACCCTGCCAAGAGTCTCAATAAATAAAATCCCTTAAGTGAAGAAATGAAAAGTCTGACAAGATATTTTGGAGAAGTTAGATCCGAGCTTCAAAAAGCTAGCTGGCCGTGGATTCCTAAGAACAAGGGAGAGAAGGGATTTAAGCGATTCAAGGAACTTACCGATTCTACCGTAGTGGTATTTATAGCGATGATGCTTTTGGGTGCTTTCGTGAGTCTTTGGGATCTTATTTTATTTAATATCATCAAGTTACTTACTAATTAATAGCACCTTGGAATTTTATTTTAGATAACGCTCAATAATTAATTAAACAAAGATGCCTTTAATTCCTGCACCAAAAGACCAATGGTACGTGGTTCACGTATTATCTGGTCAGGAAAACAAAGTTCGCAATAGTTTTGAGCGGCGAATTGAGTCGGAAGAAATGAGCGATGTAATTTTCGAAGTTTTGCTCCCTACTGAACGGGTTTCAGAGGTAAAGAAGGGCAAGCGATCAGAATCAAAGAGAAAGTTTTTCCCTGGATATCTTATTATGAATATGCACTTGCTCAATGATGAGGGTGGGTTGGTCGACCGTAGCTGGTACTTTGTACAGGAAACGCATGGAGTAATTGGTTTTGCTGGCACAAAGAATAATCCGATTCCTATGCGCCCTCGCGAAGTCGAGAGCATGCTGCTTCAGATAAAAGAACGCGAAGAAAGCATCAAACCGAGGATTGCATTTGATGTTGGAGAAACAATTAAAGTTTCTGATGGTCCTTTTGAAAGTCAGCCCGGAGTAATAGAGGAAATAGACCAAGAAAAAGGAACTTTACTAGTTTCAGTCACCGTCTTTGGCCGCCCAACTCCTGTTGAGCTGGAGCATTGGCAAATTGAAAAAGAAGAATAATAAATACCTGAATTAATCATTTTAATACCATGGCTAAAGAAGTAATTGGAACCTTGAAACTTCAGATCCCCGCGGGTCAGGCGAATCCGTCACCTCCTGTAGGACCGGCATTGGGACAGGCTGGGCTAAATATTATGCAGTTTTGCAAAGATTTTAATGCAAAGACTCAGGCTCAGGCTGGAGATGTTCTGCCAGTCGTCATAACGATATATAAAGATAAAAGTTTCAGTTTTATCTGTAAGAAACCACCAGCATCTGCGTTACTTAAAAAAGCAGCAAAGATTGCGTCAGGATCAGGTGAGCCTCACAAAGAGAAAGTGGCTACAATAACTAAAGCCCAAGTGATGGAAATTGTGAAAATTAAAAAACCTGACTTGAATACTGAAGATGATGAAGCTGCAGCTCGTATCATTGCAGGAAGTGCCCGCCAAATGGGCATCGAAATTGAAGGTATGTAATTATTGAGATTTTATTAATATAAACAAGACACTGCAGGAGGATGTAATGCATCCGCTAATACTGCGAAAGAAAGATGGCAAAACAAAGAAGTAAAAGATACCGCCAAGCTGCGGAATTAGTTGAAGAGGATAAAGATTATACTCTTACTGAAGCTATTGATATATTAAAGAAATTTCCTCCAGCTAAGTATGATGAGACTGTTTCAATATCTGTGCGTTTAGGAGTTGATGCTAAACAATCTGACCAGATGGTCCGAGGAACATGTCCTTTACCTCATGGATCAGGTAAAAAGGTTCGTGTCTTGGTATTTGCTCAAGGTGAGGCAGCAACAGCGGCAAAGAATGCCGGAGCTGAGTTCGTTGGTCTTGATGATATGATAAATAAAATCCAAGGAGGATTTCAAGATTTTGATGTTGCTGTTGCTACTCCAGAAGCTATGGCAGAAGTCAGGAAACTTGGGCGTTTTCTTGGGCCACGTGGATTAATGCCTAACCCTAAGACAGGAACGGTTACTGATGATACAGCTTCAGCTGTTAATGCAGTGAAGGCAGGTCGTATTGATTTTAGATTGGACCGAAATGGTGGCGTTGCAGCTCCGATCGGGAAAGTTTCATTTTCAGCTGAGCAGCTTGCTGATAATGGCAATGCTGTAATGAATGCAATTAGGCAGGTGAGGCCAGCTTCCACTAAAGGAATTTATATTTGTGGTGCCACTCTATCTGCTACTGTCTCACCTGGCATATCAATTGGAACTGATGTGTTTGAGAAATAAGAAACGTTAATTAAAAACTTAGGATTACAATGAAAGCAATCAAAGAGAATATTATTAACGATCTCATAGAGCAACTCAACGCCTCTCCTTTCATTATTGTTATTGATTACAAGGCATTGACAGTAGCACAGTTTGAAGAACTGCGTACGCGACTTAGTGAAACTAATTCTATTGCTCATGTAACAAAGAATTCATATGCTAAGCGTGCATCGGTAGCCGTCGAATATCCTGAAGGTATCAATGAATTTTTAACCGGGCAGACGGCACTTATTACGGGTGATCAGGACATATGTGCAGTTGCTAAGATCCTGAAAGATTATAAGAAAGAAAATGAGAAGCCTGAAATGCGCGCCGGAGTCATGGATGGCAATCTGCTCAGTCCGGAGGAATTAAATGCTTTAGCATCATTACCACCCATGGATGTCTTGAGAGCTCAGCTTCTTGGAACATTACAATCACCCGCTAGCACTTTTGTGAGGCTGCTTAATGAGCCTGCCTCATCCCTTGCTCGTATACTTAAGGCAAAGGAAGAGCAAGGCTAATAATAAAAATTATCTTTGGCATGCGAAATCGATCCCAAGGAATAAACAAAACTAAAACAAAACTAAAACAAAACTAAAACAATATAAACCACGGTTCCTTGTCGAGGTGGTGGCCACCACTTTGAAATGTTACAGGGCTCTGAATCGCGACGACACCGTAAAAGAAAATGGCTGATATTGATAAATTAACTGAAGACCTAAGTGGACTAAGTGTCCTTGAAGTTGCTGACCTTGTGAAAGCCCTCGAAGAAAAGTGGGGAGTTAGTGCTGCGGCTCCTGTAGCTGCGGCTGCGGCTGCTGCGCCAGCTGGTGGTGATGGAGAGGCTGCAGAAGAAAAGACTGAATTCGATGTAATCTTGACTAATGCTGGTGGCAGTAAGATTGCTGTCATTAAAGAAGTTCGTGGTGCTGTGAGTGGCCTTGGGCTTGCTGATGCTAAGAAACTTGTCGATGGTGCTCCATCTCCAATTAAGGAAGCATGTTCTAAGGAAGAAGCTGAAGAAATTAAAACCAAACTTGAAGCTGCGGGAGCAGAGGTCGAAGTTAAATAATTACTTAATTAGATTTAGTGTTATTTACTTTTAACTAATCACATAGCACAGCTAAGTACTTTTCAGTACTTAGCTGTGCTATTTTGTAAAATCTTGACTAAATATAAAATCGAAGAACTGACTCAAAACCAAGCCTAATTTATTTTGCTGCATTATTCCTTGAGGAACGGACCTGACCGCCCAACATACTCAATCATATTAAAGAGCCGGAAATACCGTCAAGACGGACCGGTCTTTTCTTGTGTAAACGAAGGATCACTGCATAACCCACAATTTTTCCTCATAGACTAGTAGTCTATGAGGTTTTTCTGCCTAAACACTCTGCCTAGTCCATAGCAAAACCAAACAAAACTATGTCTGAAAGAATACGCGAACATTTCGGAAACATTGACGAAGTCCTTGAGGCTCCTAACCTTATTGGAATCCAGATTCAGTCTTATGCAGACTTCCTCCAGCAGGATGTTGCTCCAAGCAAGCGTAAGCAAGTAGGTTTGCAAGCGGTATTCAAAGAGGTTTTTCCGATTGATTCATATGATGATAAGGTGACCCTAGATTTTGTATCTTATGATGTTGGGAAGCCAAAATTGACAGCTCTCGAGGCAATTCGTGATACCGAGACATACAGTGCGCCTCTTTATGTTACTTTTCGCTTAAAGGATGAGGCCGGAACCAAAGAGGAAAAAGTTTACATGGGCGAACTGCCTCTCATGACCGCTCGAGGCACTTTTGTTATCAATGGTGCAGAGAGGGTCGTGGTTTCTCAGTTACATCGTTCTCCTGGAGTTTGTTTTGAAACAAGTACTCATCTGAATGGAAAGACCCTGCATAGTTTCCGAATAATACCCGACAGAGGTTCTTGGCTAGAGGTCCAATTTGATACCAATGATTTACTTTACGTTTATTTAGATCGTCGCCGACGCAGGAGAAAATTCCTTGCTACAACATTTCTTCGTACCCTTGGATTTGAAAAGGATTCAGACATCTGTAAGCTTTTTTATGATGTAAAGAAACTAAAGCTCACGGCTAAAATGGATGAGGAGGAGCTCTCAACCAAGACGCCGATGGAAGATGTCATTGATGGCGAAGTGATTATTGCTAAGGCATACGAGCCTCTTACTATTGGCGTAGTTCATCAGCTCATGGAACTGGGGCATAAGAACCTTGAGGTGATTGATACCAAGGATGATGACATCTTAGTAAAATCATTGAGAAAGGATCCAGCCAATGATGAAGAAGAAGCACTTAAAGATATTTATCGTCGTTTGCGTCCTGGAGATCCACCAACCACAACAAATTCGAAAGCGCTTCTTAAGAGGCTTTTCTTTGACCCTAAGAAATATGATCTTACCCGAGTCGGCAGATATAAAATTAATCAAAAGTTACGACTGAAAGTTGATGAAGGAGAGAGAATTCTTACTTCAGAGGATTTTGTGGTAGCGATGAGATATTTGCTGAATTTGAAAAAAGGAGAAGGTATCACAGATGATATTGATCACCTTGGTTCTCGTCGAGTTCGAGCAGTCGGGGAATTACTATCCAATCAATGCAGGGTAGGTCTTGCTCGTACCGAGCGTTTGGTTAAAGAGCGTATGACTTTGTTTGATGTTAATTTGGATGGCATGACGCCTCAGAAATTGATTAATCCAAAAGCTCTCTCAGCTGTTGTTAGAGACTTTTTTGGTCGTTCTCAATTGAGTCAATTCATGGATCAGACAAATCCTTTGGCTGAGTTAACCCATAAGAGACGTTTGTCAGCGTTGGGTCCTGGAGGTCTTAACAGAGACCGTGCAGGGTTTGAAGTTCGTGATGTTCATCCATCCCATTATGGAAGAATTTGCCCTATTGAAACTCCGGAAGGGCCAAATATTGGATTGATAAATTCAATGAGCACCTTTGCTCGGATTAATGAATTTGGATTTATAGAAACGCCTTATCGAAAGATTAAGAGCAGCAAGGTAACCAAGGACATTGCTTATCTAACAGCAGATCAGGAGGAGAATGAGGTAATAGCACAAGCAAATAACCCATTAGATAATACAGGTAAATTTACTTCTGATCGGATTACTGCACGTTTCAGAGGGGATTTTCTTGAGATTGATCCTAAGGAGGCCTCTCTTATGGACGTTTCACCTAAACAATTGGTTTCAATTGCGGCATCTCTGATACCTTTCCTTGAGCATGATGATGCTAACAGGGCTTTGATGGGATCCAACATGCAACGTCAGGGTGTTCCTTTGCTATGTTCAGAGTCACCACTTGTAGGTACGGGAATGGAAGGCAAGGCTGCGCGTGATTCACGAGCCGTTGTTGTATCTGAGGGGCCAGGGAAGGTCGCCGCAGCAACTGCTGAAATAATTATTGTTACCCCTGATGGCGAATTACATGTTTCTGAGCAGAAGTTTTTATCAGATCCTAGAAAATTAAAGAGTGATCCAAATAAAGGGATTTATGTTTATCCTTTGCGCAAATTTATGCGTTCTAATTCTGGTACGTGTATCAATCAGAGACCCATTGTAACGAAGGGTCAGAAAGTTAAAGTAAATGATATATTAGCTGATGGACCTTGTACTGAGAATGGTGAACTTGCATTAGGTAAAAATGTCCTTGTCGCTTTCATGCCATGGAATGGTTACAATTTTGAGGATGCTATCACCATTTCTGAGAGAGTTGTTAAGGATGATGTTTATACATCAATACACATTTCTAACTTTGATGTTGGTGCTCGAGATACGAAGCTTGGTCCAGAAGAGATTACTAGGGACATACCTAATGTAGGAGAAGAAGCCCTATCGGATCTTGGACCTGACGGAGTGATTCGAATTGGAGCCGAAGTTAAACCTGGTGATATTCTTGTTGGAAAGATTACGCCAAAGAGTGAAACCGAGTTGGCTCCAGAAGAACGATTATTGCGTGCTATTTTTGGTGAAAAAGCAGCAGATGTTAAAGACACATCATTACGTGTTCCTTCAGGATGCACTGGTATTGTGATGGATGTTAGGGTTTCTTCACGTAATGTCGCAGAGAAGGAACAAATGTCAGAAGCTGAAATCAAAAAACAGCTCAAGAGCATTGATTCAGATCATAAGAAAAAACGTGATGAGTTAACAGATCAACTTACGGAGAAGCTTTCTGATATTCTTTTGGGTGAGAAAATTCCCTTAGATGTTGTGGATAGTAAATCTGGTGAACTCATTATTCCAGCCAACCGTAAAATCACAAAAACCCTTCTCCGAAAGTTGGCAGCAGCACATAGTTCGATTGAAATTGATCCTTCTCCGATAAGGAATAAGATCATGGATATCATTGCGAGTTTTGCGCCAAAGTTTGGTGATATTGATTCAGAACGTGAGCGATCTCTTGATCGTATGGAAAGTGGTGATGAAGTTGATCCAGGTATCATTAAGTCTGTTAGAGTTTACGTTGCTAGCAAACGCAAATTGTCAGTCGGCGATAAGATGGCAGGACGACACGGGAATAAGGGAGTAGTTGCTAAGATCGTTCCTGAAGAGGACATGCCATTTCTTGAAAATGGAATTCCAGTTGACATTTGTTTGAATCCATTAGGTGTTCCATCTCGGATGAATGTGGGTCAGGTCTTAGAGACGCACTTGGGTGTTGCTGCTAAGGCTTTAGGATTCAAGGTTGCTACTCCTATTTTTGATGGTATACCCGAAACTAGAATAATTGATTACCTTAAAGAAGCTAAAGCTACTGAAGGTTTTAATTGGATTGGTTTAAACGGAAAGTCCCAACTTTACGATGGCCTGACTGGTGATCCTTTCTATCAGGAGGTTGTGGTTGGATATATTTACATGTTGAAACTTGGGCACCTAGTAGCTGATAAGATTCATGCGCGTGCCGTAGGCCCATATTCGCTTGTTACCCAGCAACCATTAGGAGGAAAGGCCCAGTATGGTGGTCAGCGTTTTGGGGAAATGGAAGTATGGGCTCTAGAAGCTTACGGTGCAGCATATACCTTGCAGGAATTGTTGACGGTTAAGTCAGATGATGTTCAGGGCAGGACAAGGATTTATGAATCAATTGTTAAGGGAGACAACAGTCTAGAGGCTGGAACTCCTGAATCCTTTAATGTCTTAATTAAAGAAATGCGAAGTCTTTGTCTTGACGTCAAAGTTGGTGAGAGTGCTCCTTCGATTTTAGATGAGTCCAGAACCAGTGTAGATGAGTCCAGAACCAGTGCATAGGAGCTAGAGAAAAAATAATACAGAGTCTATAAAGATTTAAGACTGCCAAAAATCATGAGCGTAGAGTCCAATATCCAAGAGCTTTTTGGAGCTGATAATAAAAAAGAAACTAATTTTTCCAAGGTAAAAATTACCGTGGCAGCTGCTGACACAATCCGCAGTTGGAGTTTCGGTGAAGTGAAAAATCCTGAAACCATTAATTACAGAACCTTTAAACCTGAGAAGGGAGGTCTTTTCTGTGAGCGTATTTTTGGCCCCACAAAAGATTGGGAGTGTGCCTGTGGAAAATATAAGAGGATTAAGCACAAAGGAGTAATATGTGATCGTTGCGGGGTAGAGGTTACTCTGTCACGAGTTCGTCGTGAGCGGCAAGGACACATTGAACTTGCTGTAGCTGTCAGTCATATTTGGTTCTACAAGTGTATGCCTTCCCGCATTGGCCTGATGTTGGACATGAGTGCCAGGATGTTGGAAAGGGTGATTTATTACGAGGATTACATTGTTACTGATCCAGGTAATACTCCTCTGGAGCTTGCACAATTACTTACAGAGCAGGAGCTCCGCGAAGCTGAAGAAGAATTTGGAGAGGATAGTTTCCGTGCAGGTATGGGTGCAGAAGCTGTGCGTGATTTGCTTGCCGGCATTGATCTTCTTTCTCTTGTAGAAGAGTTAGAGGATGCGATGACAAAAACACGTTCAAAACAAGTTCGTAAAAAATTGTCGAAGAGACTCAAGCTTGCTCAGGGATTCGCTCATAGTCATACACGTCCTGAGTGGATGATTCTTGAAGTGTTGCCTGTCATTCCTCCTGATTTGAGACCACTAGTTCCTTTGGAAGGTGGAAGATTTGCAACTTCAGATCTTAATGATTTATACCGAAGGGTGATTAATAGGAACAATCGCCTGAAGAACTTGCTTCAATTAAAAACTCCTGAAGTAATTATTCGCAATGAAAAACGCATGCTCCAAGAAGCTGTGGATGCGCTCTTTGATAATGGAAGGCATGGCCGCGCAGTGACTGGAGCTGGTAACCGTGCACTGAAATCTCTTTCTGATATGTTAAAGGGAAAAGGTGGAAGGTTTCGTCAGAATTTGTTAGGGAAGCGGGTCGATTATTCAGGCCGTTCAGTGATTGTTATTGGTCCTGAACTACGACTTCATCAGTGCGGATTGCCTAAAAAAATGGCGCTTGTATTATTCGAGCCTTTTATCATAAGGCGTCTAAAGGAACTAGGCTATGTACATACTGTACGTTCGGCAAAGAAGATGATCGAACGCAAAACTCCTGAGGTATGGGATATACTGGAAGAGGTTACAAAAGGACACCCAGTAATGTTGAACCGTGCTCCTACATTGCATAGATTATCGATACAGGCTTTTGAACCTGTTCTAATTGAAGGATCGGCTATCCGTTTACATCCCTTAACATGTTCAGCTTATAATGCTGATTTTGATGGTGATCAGATGGCTGTTCATGTTCCTTTGTCAATTGAGGCACAAATGGAGGCTAGGCTTTTGATGCTGGCGCCGAATAATATTTTCTCACCTTCAAGTGGTAGACCAATTACTACACCTTCTCAAGACATCACACTTGGATCGTATTTCCTTACACATCACCGACATCATATAACGTATAAGGACAAAGAGGGACAACGCATACCTTTGTTTGAATCGACTACTGAAGTTGAGTATGCTATTGCAGAACGTGCAGTTTCACTGCATTGCAAGATCCGCCTAGCAAATCCTGATAGAGGCAAAGATACTATTTATGGTGATCAGGAAGTAGTTACGATTGAAACTACACCTGGTCGAGTTCGTTTTAATGAGATTTGGCCCAAATGTGAAAATGAGAGTGGAAAATCTCTTGGTTTCATTAATGAGACAATTGGAAAAAAACAACTCTCAGATATTATATGGAGGACTTTCCAAGTTGCTGGACCTAAAGGCACAGTCAACACACTTGATCTGCTTAAACAATTAGGATTCCGTGAAGCTACAAGGGCTGGTGTCTCTATTGGTATTACCGATATGGTCATTCCAGATGAAAAGCAGATAGAACTTAAAAATGCCTATAAGCAATTGGATGTTGTTCAGAAACAATATCGCAAAGGTATTATTACTGATGGTGAGCGTTACAACAAAGTCATTGATATATGGACAGCGGCCGGAGACAAAATTGCTAGTGCTTTGTATAGAACACTCGAATACAACGATGGTAATGAGATAGCAAATCCACTTTACATGATGGTGGATTCTGGTGCTAGGGGTAACAAGCAACAGATCAAGCAGCTCTCAGGAATGAGGGGACTTATGGCTAAGCCTTCAGGAGAGATTATTGAACGACCCATTACGTCTAATTTCCGCGAAGGTTTATCTGTTCTTGAGTATTTTGTTTCGACCCATGGTGCGCGTAAAGGTTTGGCAGATACCGCTCTTAAAACAGCTGATTCTGGTTACTTAACCAGAAAGCTTGTTGATGTTTCCCAAGATGTTATCATTACGGAATTAGATTGTGGTACGACACAGGGTATCAGTGTTTCGTCTGTCTATGAGGGAGATGAGGAAGTGGTTGAACTAGCAACCAGAGTTTACGGACGAACGAGTTGTGAAAAGATAATTGATCCGGTTTCGCAGGAAGTGATCGTTGAAGTTGATCAACTCATTGATGAAGAGACATCACTTAAGCTTCAGGACATTGGTCATGAAACAATGAAAATACGTTCTGTTTTAACTTGTGAGTCGCCGAGAGGTTGCTGTGCAAAATGTTACGGACTTAACTTAGCTAATGGTGATCCAGTAAAGATAGGTGAAGCAGTTGGAATCATAGCGGCTCAGTCAATTGGTGAGCCTGGAACTCAGCTCACTATGCGTACTTTCCATATTGGAGGTGTGGCACAGCAGGCCCTCAAGCAGCCTGTTATTCATGTTGGACATGATGGAACGATTCGTTTCAAGGATCTACGGACTGTGGAGTCATTAGATGGCAAGTTCATTGTATTAAATAAAAGTGGTGCTATAGCAGTGATAGATGAAAAGGGCATGGAACTGGAGTCTCATCCGCTTGTAATAGGAACCCACATTGACCCTAGCGATGGAGCACAAGTTTCCAAAGGTGATCAGATTGCTACATGGGATCCTCACAATGTTCCCATTATCACTGAGAAGGGTGGTAAAATTGAATTCCGTGACATGATTTCAGGTATTACTGTGAAGAAGGAGAAGGATGAAGCTACCAACCAGATGCAAATGGTGATCATTGAACATAAAGAGGATCTTCATCCTCAGATTGTTATTACGGATGCAAAAACGAAGGAAATACTGGCAAGTTATTCAGTGCCTACTGGGGCGCACCTTTCAGTTAAAGATAAACAGAAAGTCAAAGGGGGGGAATATTTGGCCAGAACACCAAGAAAATTGTCCAAGACAAAAGATATTACCGGTGGTCTTCCTCGTGTTGCTGAATTATTTGAAGCTCGTAAACCGAAAGACCATGCGGAAATTGCAAAAATCGATGGTGTTGTTGGGTTTGATGGTATGTCAAGAGGTAAACGTAAGCTCATTATTACTGATCCTGAAACAGGTGAGATTGCAGAGCATCTTATCCCACGTAACAAACATATCACGGTTTACGAAGATGATGTTGTGAAGAGAGCGGACTATCTCACAGACGGCCCCGTGGTTCCTCATGAACTTCTTGAGATTTTAGGAACTCATGCCCTGATGGAGCATTTAGTCTTTGAGGTTCAAGAGGTTTATCGTCTACAAGGTGTTGAAATTAATGATAAGCATATTGAGATAATTGTCAGACAAATGCTCAGGAAGGTTCGCATTACTGATCCGGGGGATACTACTTTCCTTTGGGGTGATCAGGTTGAGAGAACTGAATTTATAAGAGTAAATGAGGAAATGCAGGAGCAGGGAGGTAAGCCGGCAGAAGGTGAGCCTGTTTTATTGGGTATTACGAAGGCTTCTCTCGAAACTGAAAGCTTTATTTCAGCCGCAAGTTTCCAGGATACGACACGTGTTTTAACTGATGCGGCAACACTAGGTAAGAGTGATTTCCTAAAAGGCTTTAAAGAGAACGTCATTATGGGTCACCTCATTCCTGCGGGCACTGGATTTGAAACCAAGAGAAAAGTCCAGCCATTGGAAACTGTTGAGCCTCCAGAGTTAGAGGGTGATTCTACTGAAGGGCAATTAGAAGGCGCTGCTGAAGTGAGTCCTGATGAAACTCCTGAAGTGAGTTCTGATGAAACTCCTGAAGTGAGTTCTGATGAAAC
>JABSSR010000163.1 GCA_013213965.1 Verrucomicrobiales bacterium
AACTCTAATCAATTATTTTTATGCACTGACCTGCTCTAACCAGTTCCGGGCAATGAGTTCGTGACCTTGAGGCAATGGGTGAACCCCATCCCAGATCCACTGTTCCGGACCCGCTAACTTGGCTGCTGCATCAAAAACTTCCTGTGTCTTAACGTGTATTGCATTAAAATCTCTCGCAAGCTGAGAGACAATTTTGCCCATCTTGTTTATCTGGGCCCTACTGATGTCCCACTCACCTCCCTTGTTCATCCACCAGCCAGATTTCAGAACAAAGGGATCAAGGAGAACAATACGAAGCTTTTCATTGGCTTGTCGGCTCTTAGTTAAAATCTCGCGATAATCCGATTCCCATTGGTCTGATAAAAAAGTCTGCCCTTTCTTCACCTTACGGTCATTGACTCCTATCAGAATACTGAGCAGGTCCGGTTTCATGTCAATCACGTCCTTTTGCCACCGTGACTTTAAATCAGTTATGCGATTACCGCTGTGACCACGGTTGAAGCATTCAAGTTTTGCCTCAGGCATATCAACGCCCAGCCTTGAAGCTATGAGATATACGTAACTATGACCAAGGTAATGATTACGATCCTTTTCATTCCGGCCCCATTTCATATCTGTTATCGAATCCCCTATGAAAAGTAATCTTTCGCCTTTAGTGAATTTTGGCAATCGGTACTCATATCCGATAACTTTAGAGGCTTTCAGCTCCTCGGCAGTTGCCTTGGTCAAGGCACAGGCACCTGTGCCTATTATTGTGCTGTTTCTTATAAAATTTCTCCTGTCCAACATGGAATCATTAATGCGGTTTTTGTTTTAATAATATCTGTATCCTATCAAGGAAAAAGTATGTCCCTTAGCACGAAAATTTCCAGCCTTTGTTTTAAATCGCCTCACAAAATTAATCGCATCATGACACAGTATCACTCGTAATTAATTTTTGTGAGTTAAGAGATCAATTGAGCCCTGCCTTCTTCAAGACTTCAGAGATTTTAACAGGCAAACCTCCTCGCCTCTTACTCTCGTCGGCGGCTTCCATAAAAGCATAAATTTCAAGGGTAATATCTGAAGAAACTGGAGGCTTACCTGTTCTGAAAAACTTAATTATCTCCCTCAGCATCGGAGTATAATCACCCCCACTTTTTTGTTCAGCAATGGCCTTGGTCCCGAAAGCAGTGACCTTATATCCCGTTCGCCCACTAGCAATGCCATGAAGAGTTCCGACCTTCCCATCTTTCCAAATACCAGTTACCACGACAGTATCATCAGTCGATGTTCGGGTCACGGACTCGCATCCGGGGCCCATCACCGTGAACAGAGATTCGGTAGGGTGAATACCATACCAGAAAAGGTCAGGATGATGAGGTTCAGCCGGAGCCGGTCCGTAAGATATGGCACTTTTGAGCTGCCCAACATCCGCATTGGCGATTTCAACTACCCCAGGATACCATCTGAGAGAAGAACTACTGAAGCATGGGACATTCGCCTCCTTGGCCAGACGAAAAATTTCAACGGCATCCTTCAAACTGCCTGCGACTGGCTTGTCCACGAATACCGGCAACTTTGCCTGGATGACTGGGCGCACCTGAGAAAGATGCGGTCTTCCATCAAGGCTCGTGAGAAGGACCGCATCCACGTCCTTGCATAATTTACTAATGTCATCATAGATTTTAACACCATACTTTTCGGCTAAAGTCTTCGTATAGCCTTCGACCCGGGTCCGGCTTGCCTTGATATCATCACTTCCTCCCTTAAAAGCCGCAATGACACGAGCCCCGGGAACATGGTTAGGACTGTCCACTTCATTTAATCTTGAGGTGAAGGCAATGACATGTGAGGTGTCCAGCCCAATGAGTCCGAGCCGAAGCGGCTGCTCATCGTTTTCCTTACCAGCGCAATAGTTGACAATGCTTAGGGCATAAAATGAAATAACAATTAAAAACCGATTCATGACTTAGAGTAGTTAGGCTTCAGTGAATTTAATGAGATTAACATTTTCATCAGCTAAAAAGAAACATTAATATCTGCATAATCCGCTATGAAATATTCGTCAGGTTTGAGAACGATAATTTTCTTTCTTATAATGAGATGGGCCGTCCTGATTTCTGCTAATGCAGAAATAATCACAGTACCAGTTCCGGGACCATGGCCGTTGAAGGGAGAGGAAAATCATCTTGGAACTTACCGCTGCTGGGTAAAAGTTCCGGACCATTGGACTAACACATCGGGCAGGGATCTCTGGGTTGAATCAGTGACTTTCACTATTGAGAAATTAGCCGACTCTCATGAATTATGGATCAATGGAAAAAAGATCGGATCTGCAGGTAAGCTCTCTGAAGAGAAATTTGAGTCAGGATTCAAGGGAACTCACAGATACAAGGTGCCTCCGGGTCTTCTCGTTAAAGG
>JABSSR010000164.1 GCA_013213965.1 Verrucomicrobiales bacterium
CGAAAATGAATCGATCCGCAAGAAGGCAACGGATTTGCTCGGCGGTGCCACGAGACCAGACCGGGCCGCTGTCATGAAGGAATTTAACGCGTCTCTATCGAAGGACGGTAACCGCGAGAAGGGACGCGCCGTCTTCGCCAAGGTCTGCGCAGCCTGTCATAGGCTCGATGGCGTTGGCAAGATCGTTGGCCCGAACCTGGCAGGTTTAAATAACCGCGCTCCGCTCACTTACCTCACTGCCATTCTCGATCCGAATCGCGCTATCGAGGCGAAGTGGATGATGTTCGTTGCCAAGACTAAAGATGGTCTCACTTTGGCCGGATCAGTGGTAGAAGAGACGAGTTCCGCGATCACGCTGGTCAGTGTTGATGGGTCCCGCGCCAGTGTCCCGCGTAGCGAGCTCGAATCGCTCAAATCGACTGGGCGTTCGCTCATGCCCGAGGGCCTCGAGGCAGCTATCAGTGTCGGCGAGATGACGGACCTGCTCACTTACCTCAGATCAACTGGCCGACCACTGGCTCAGGCCATGGTCAAAGGTAACACGATAGAGCACCTCGGAACTGAGCACGATGGTTTTTATTCGATCAGTTTTGACCCGGTCCCAGGCGCGACCGGGATCGAATTGGAGTGGGCCAACGAGAGTGGTTTCAAGCACTGGACGATCCGTGAGATCGAAGCTTACGCAAACTTCGAAACTAAGATCGACATTGTTGCCGGGAAGGTCGTCCCCGGGCCGGTACGCACCTCGAACAATGTGTTCGCTAACGCCTTTGACGGTGACGTTGAAACGTTCACCTACACGACGGAGTCGGGCACGACAAGGGCACCACAGAGGACATTGCTTAACCTTGAGCCCGGAAGTCACACGCTCGATAGGATCCGCATCAATGACGTGGCCGGCAACGGTACCAATGGCCGAATGCAACAGATCACTGTCCGAGTCACTACCGGCACTGACGCCGATCTGGAGGCCCGCAAGTATGTCGATGTTGCCAATCTGTCAGTCCAGATCTTCGGCGGAGGTGAGAATCAAGAAAGTACCACTTCGAACGAGAATCCTGAGCCCTCAGGACCATTCGGAGGCAAGCCGCAGACAATTCCCGGGAAAATCGAGACGGAACACTACGACGAAGGAGCACCCGGCACCGCATACAAGGACAATGATGCGAAGAATCAGGGCGCTGACTACCGCAAGAACACGCAAGTTGATATCGAAAAACGTGACGACGCCTCTAACGGGCATGGGATCGGTTGGACCAAGGCGGGGGAGTGGCTGAATTACACAGTGGATGTGGAGGAGTCCGGTGCCTATGACATCAAAATTCCGGTCGCTGCGCAGAAGCAGGGCGGCCTGTTCCATTTGGAGATTGGTGCATCTGGGACCGGTCCAATTCGTATCCCCGACACTGGTGGTTGGACCCAGCTCAAAACGATCACCCACAAAGGGATTAAACTAAAGAAGGGCGTTCACGTTCTGAAATTTGTCATGGACCAGAATGGTGAGAGCGGGTACATCGGAGACATTGATTGCCTGATTTTCAGTCGTGCGGAGTAACTTGTATTTATTAATTTAAAGTCACTCATTGCCTCTTTAATTCACGAATTCGCAGATTGCGGAACCGGTAGATTCCTTCTTTTGAATTGTGCTGCAAGCCGATCGTTCCACTCTTGTGCTTAGAGTCCTCGATGTCACTGCATAGTTGGCCGTTTACCCAGGTGCGTATCCTTGGGCCCTTGCATATTACTCTAACC
>JABSSR010000165.1 GCA_013213965.1 Verrucomicrobiales bacterium
ATTGAAAGAAAGAGGTTACCAAACCGGGGCCTTTGGAAAATGGGGTCTAGGCAACCCAGGCTCTGAGGGGGCTCCCGAGAATCAAGGATTCGATAAATTCTTTGGTTATAATTGTCAGAGGAACGCTCACACCTATTATCCCAAATGGTTATTTGATAATGAAAAGAAAATAAGTCTTGATGGCAAAACCTACTCTCATGATCTAATCATGGAAGAGGCCCTTAAATTTATTAGGTCCTATCAGGATGGTCCGTTCTTTTGCTTCTTACCAGTAGCTATTCCACATGCCTCGATGCACGTGCCTGAGAAATATGCTGCCCCTTTCAGAGAAAAATTTTCTCAATTTAAAGACAAGATTGGAAAATATTCCGGACCAACAGTTAAGAACCCTGCCGCTATGTTTGCAGGAATGATGACAAAACTTGATGAGGGAGTTGGTCAGATCCTAGAAATACTTAAAGAGCTTGAATTAGATCATGATACTCTAGTAATGCTCAGCTCGGATAATGGGCCTCACAGGGAAGGTGGCCACATGCCTGATTTTTTTAACTCAAATGGGCCTTTAAAAGGACACAAACGTGACCTCTATGAGGGCGGAATTCGAGTTCCTTTAGTGGCTCGATGGCCCGGAAAAATTAAACCTGGTACGGTGACTAATCACGTTAGTGCTCATTGGGACATTTTTCCGACACTTTGTGAGGTGACCGGAAAGGCAATACCTCAAAACATTGACGGGATCAGCTTCTTACCTGCTCTATTAGGCAAAAATAATCAAAGAGAACATAAATATCTTTATTGGGAATTTCACGAGCGGAGCGGAGCAAGAGCAATACGACTTGGGAATTGGAAGGTAATTCAACGTAACATTAAAAAGAATCCTAACCCTCCCATTGAAATATATGATCTGAGCTCCGATCTAGGAGAAACAAAAAATCTAGGGGAGGAAAAACCAGAACTAATCAAAAATGCTCTGAAAATATTCAAAGAGGCGCATTCACCTAGCCCAATCTGGAAAATGCGATGGGAACGTTAATTTAAATCCATCTAATAAAATACTAGGCTGTTTTTTGATGCAACTTTAAGTTCATTCTGTTAATCTTATGACATGCTGATTCGCTACTTCATTTTGCTATCCTTATGCCTCTCGGCTGCATCTGCAAAAGTCAGTTTCAAAAATGATATCCGCCCTATACTTTCCAATCATTGTTTCCGCTGTCACGGACCAGATGAAAAGGAACGCAAAGCTAATCTGAGACTCGACACTTTCGAGGGAGCTACCAAGGACAATGATGGCATAAAAGCCATCGTTGCCGGCAACATTGATGAGAGTGAATTAATTTATAGGATCAGCACTGAAGACCCTGAAGAGTCAATGCCCCCAAAGAAGGCAGGAGAAAAACTCACTCCGAAACAAATCGAATTATTTAAACAATGGATCAGAGAAGGTGGGAAATATGAAAAGCACTGGTCATACCAAAAACCAATCCGACCTCCAGTACCAAAATCACAAAAACCTAATGACAGCATCAAAAACGAAATTGATGCATTCTTACAAGAAAAGTTAACCAAAGAAGGCTTAAGACCATCCAAGGAAGCCTCAAAAGAAACACTAGTGCGTCGAGTCTCCTTAGACCTGACTGGCCTGCCGCCAAGCCTTAGTGAAGTAGAATCCTTCATAAAGGATCAAAGCCCAAAAGCTTATGAAAACCTTATAGATCAATTATTAGCTAAACCATCATTTGGAGAGCACTGGGCAAGGATGTGGCTCGATCTGGCCCGATATGCAGATTCATCAGGTTATGCAGATGATCCTCCCCGAACTATCTGGGCATACAGAGACTATGTAATTCGTTCCTTTAATGAAAATAAACCATTCAACAAATTCACAGTCGAACAGATCGCGGGTGACCTTCTACCAGAACCAACTACCGAGCAATTAACAGCAACTGCCTTTCATCGTAACACTCAAACCAATAATGAAGGAGGCACTAACGATGAAGAATATCGTAATGTAGCAATAGTCGACAGAGTCAACACAACCATGGCCACTTGGATGGGAACTACAATGGCCTGTGCACAATGTCACACACACAAATATGACCCAATCACACAAGAAGAATATTTTCAGCTCTTTGCAATACTCAACCAGACTCAAGACGCAGACAGACGTGATGAGAGCCCTATCATCAAGGTCATGAGCCCTGATCAGAACAACCAGATAAAGGATCTAGAAGAAAAGATAAAGAAACTTGAAACCACGCTCAGTTCACCGAATGAGGAAAATTTAAATGCTCTTAATGAATGGGAATCAAAATTAAATAATGAAAACAATCGGTGGAAACTGCTTGGAAATACTACTGCGACTGCCGACTCAGGGGCAACATTTGAACTTATGAAAGATGGTTCCTTTCTAGTAAGCGGTAAAGAAGCGCCGACTGACACTTATTACGTTCAGGGAATTTCACCGGTAGATAAAATAACGGCCATAAAAATCGAGCCCCTGACTCACGAAAGTCTTAGTCACTGGAAAGGTCCAGGCAGAAAAGGTAACTTTGTCCTCAATGAAATTGAACTACTCGCGGGGACCGAATCATTGGCTAAGAAAGGACAATTTGTCCGCATCGACCTGCCGGGTAACGGGAAAATGATACATCTTGCAGAAGTCGAAGTATTAACACAATCGGGGAACGTTGCGACTAAGGGAAAAGCGACTCAGTCCAGTGACTACTCCGATGCGATCGCCTCAAGAGCAATTGATGGAAATAAAGACGGGGACTACAATAAAGGGAGTGTCTCGCATACAGCCACCGGCAAGAGTGATCCTTACTGGGAAGTGGATCTTGGAAATGAACATGACATTTCGAAGATCATAATTTGGAACCGGACTGATGGAAACGTCAGCAGTAGACTGAACGGATTCCACCTATCAGTACTTGATAAAAAAAGAAAAGCCGTCTGGACTCAAAATTACAAAGAAGCTCCAAAAGAAAAAAAGGAAATCCCTCTCAATGGCGCATTAAAAGCTATCTTCAGTTTGGCTACTTCTAGTTTTAATCAGAAAGATTTTGGGGTAAATCTATCAATCGATGGCAATGCCGGAGGCCATTCCGGATGGGCAGTTGGCCCTAATGCAGGAAAGGATCACCATGCTGTCTTTGAGTTGGACCGGCCACTATCAGGCAAAGACCTTAAATTCACTCTAAAACAAACTTATGCAAAGCATGCAATAGGAAGATTTCGAATCTCCGTGACTAACAAAAATCTTCCAGCCCGTGCCCTACCCATGAGCATCACCGGCATTCTTAACAAACCAAAGAACGAACGGAGTGAACAAGATACCAAAATCTTACTTAATCACTTTGCGGAACTTAATCCAAAAGCAATCCAATTAAGTGCTGAATTAGCAGAGGGAAGAAAAAAAATAAAAGAAATTAAACCCTCTACGACCGTCCCAGTAATGAGAGAGCTTGATCAAAAAAAATTAAGGAAAACTCACATACAATTAAGAGGTAATTACCTAGCAAAAGATAAAGAAGTGACTGCCAGACTACCATCGACTTTTCATCAGATAACTAAAGAAAAAAAAGTGGATAGATTGGTTTTAGCTAAATGGCTCGTAGACAATGAAAATCCTTTAACCGCAAGAGTCATGGCAAATCGATTTTGGGAAAAAATATTTGGTATTGGAATCGTAGTCACGAGTGAAGAATTCGGATCACAAGGAGAACTACCATTCCATCCAGAACTACTTGACTGGCTAGCTGTCGAATTCATCGAGAGTGGTTGGAATATGAAATCTCTCATTAAATTCATTGTCATGTCTGGTGCATATCGCCAGAAATCAAATGTGAATCCAGAATCCTTCGAAAAGGATCCCGGTAATCAATTACTTGCCAGAGGACCAAGGTTTCGACTCTCTGCAGAAATGATACGCGATCAGGCATTGGCAGTTGCAGGTCTACTAAGCCCTAAAATGTATGGACAACCTGTAAGACCACCACAACCAAAGCTCGGAATTAATGCTGCATTCGGTGGAGCCATCGACTGGAAAACTTCAGAAGGTGAAGACAGGTACCGTCGTGGAATTTACACCTCATGGCGAAGGTCTAACCCCTATCCTTCAATGGCAACATTTGATGCACCGAACCGTGAAGTATGCGTTGTCCGCAGGGATCGTACAAATACACCGCTCCAAGCATTAGTAACTTTAAATGACCCCGTATACGTTGAAGCTGCACAATTCCTCGCAAGAAAAATGTATCAAGTTTCCTCTAAAGAAAAAGATAGTGGTTCAGGCATCCGTCATGGCTTTAGAATTTGTCTATCTCGACCTGCAAAGCCTGAAGAAATGGAAGGATTGAAAAAGTTATTTAAAAAGGCCTACAATGTTTATGAGAAAGATCCTAAATTGGCCGAAATGATGGTGACTCAACCAATGAGTCAAAATATAAAGGGACTGGACAACTCAAAACTTGCAGCTCTAACAGTTGTAGGCAACGTCCTGTTGAACCTTGATGAATTTTTAATGAAGCGATGAATATCTACGACCAGCAAATCCAGCATCAAACTCGCAGACACTTCTTAAGAGGCAGCGGCATAAGCATTGGGAGCATCGCCCTTAATCAAATGCTTGGAACAAATGCCAATGCAACAACTAATCCCTTGTTGCCAAAATCCTCTCATTTTGATGCAAAAGCAAAGCGCGTCATATACATCCATCTGACGGGATCTCCACCCCATCTCGACCTCTGGGACTATAAGCCCGAACTAGTAAAACGGAGCGGTGAAGATTGCCCTGATGAATTTTATAAAGGTAAGAGGTTCGCATTTACAAGCGGCAGACCCAAGCTCATGGGAACGCCAAGAACATTCAAGCAATTCGGTAAAGGAGGAACATGGATGTCCGACGCAATACCTAACTTCCATAGTTTAGCAGATGACCTTTGTGTCATCAAATCAATGAACACAGATCAATTTAATCATGCACCGGCAGAGCTTTTCGTGCATACTGGATCTCCTAGACCGGGACGCCCTTCTTTCGGATCCTGGGTCACTTATGGTCTAGGCACTGAGAATCAAAACCTGCCAGGATACGTTGTTCTTATCTCTAACGGTGTTCAGCCAAACGGTGGTAAAAACTCTTTCGGAACAGGATTCATTCCTTCCGTCTATCAAGGCGTTCAATGCCGATCCAAGGGAGATCCTGTCCTTTATCTTTCAGATCCTAAGGGCATGAACCGTGACATTCGTCGAAGCACTCTAGATACACTTAAGCAACTCAATGAACAAGCCGCAAAAGACTTTGGACATCCAGAAACACTGACTCGAATTGCACAATACGAACTAGCTTTCAGAATGCAGATGGCAGTCCCTGAAGTAATGGACATTTCCAAAGAATCGAAAAAAACCCTCGAATCATACGGAGCTCAGCCAGGAGGATCCAGCTTTGCAAATAATTGCCTTCTTGCAAGACGACTCACCGAGCAAAATGTTCGATTTGTGCAGTTATTTGACTGGGGATGGGACTTTCATGGAACCAATCCTAAAGAAGATATTCGCGGAGGCCTGACTAATAAATGCGCCCAGACAGACAAACCAATCGCCGCACTTATTAAGGATCTAAAAGAACGAGGACTATTTGATGAGACATTAATTATCATTGGAGGTGAATTTGGCAGGACCCCTTTCCGAGAAGGACGAACCGCAGGAGGAAAAGTTCTGGGACGTGATCACTTCCCAGACGCTTACAGCATGGTCATTGCTGGAGGAGGAGCAAAGGGAGGATATTCACATGGAGAAACAGATGAACTCGGCTTCTCGGTAGCTAGGGACAAAGTTCATGTTCATGATTTCCAGGCAACACTCTTGCACCTGCTCGGATTTGATCACGAAAAACTTACTTACAGATTTCAAGGAAGGGATTACCGTCTCACTGACGTGCACGGCAAGGTCATTAAAGAAATCGTTACCTGATCAGGATTAGCATTTCTTTAAATTATTACTTATCAATATTAAGACCTTAGATTGTCTAATACCTATCTATTAGCAATTCAGTGTTTATAATAAAATTCCAAAGAAATTATTATATTTAAGATATCTTAATTCCTATGATATCTTTAATTAAAGAATATGGACATTTGGCATACAGTCTGCTTTTCTAATTATCTCTCTGCTAATACGAAAATTCGTATGGACAGATAACCAAGTTGCAATTAGCACTAAAAAATACCCTGAAAAAATAACCTACATAAAAAAAATGGCAAAATACAAACTCGAATACCTCTGGCTAGACGGGTATACCCCTGTTGCAAATATCCGAGGCAAAACCAAAATCGTCGATTTCGACAGTTTCCCAACTCTTGAACAAATCCCCGTCTGGAGTTTCGACGGTAGTTCCACGCAACAGGCGGAAGGATCCAGCTCAGACTGCACACTTAAACCGGTTGCTGTTTATCAGGATTCTGGTCGGACCGGAAATTCCGCAATTGTCATGTGCGAAGTCTGCCTAACAAATGGAAATCCACATCCGTCAAACACCCGCGCCGGTATCCCAGACGACCCGGGCGCATGGTTCGGATTTGAACAGGAATACTTTCTATACCAAGACGGCCGTCCGCTCGGTTGGCCAGAGACAGGATTCCCGGACCCTCAGGGTAAATACTACACCGGAGTCGGGTACGAAAACGTTGGTGACATCGCACGTACAATCGTCGATGAGCATCTTGACCTCTGTCTTGCAGCCGACATCAACCACGAGGGCATCAATGCCGAGGTAGCAAAGGGGCAATGGGAGTTTCAGATCTTTGGCAAAGGCTCAGCAAACGCCGCCGACCAGATGTGGGTGGCCCGTTACCTTCTTTTGCGCTGCGCTGAGAAATACGGCGTCGATGTCGAATGGCACTGTAAACCTTTCACTGGCGACTGGAACGGGTCTGGCATGCACTGTAACTTCTCGACCGATAAGATTCGTGAAGAAGGTGGTGAAGATTACTTTAAATCCCTAATGGAAGCTTTCGAAAATAATATAGATGCGCACATTGCCGCTTATGGACCGGACAACCACATGCGCCTGACCGGCCTACACGAAACCCAATCCATAGACAAGTTCAGCTGGGGCGTTGCCGACCGCGGCGCATCAGTTCGCGTGTTGCAGTCGTTCGTCGATAACGGCTACAAGGGTTACTTAGAGGATCGGCGACCAAACTCGGAAGGCGACCCCTACGCAATCGCCGGTCGTATCCTGCAGACAGTTAACGAAGTGGGCTAGTTATACGATCCAAGGGATTGAACATTCTCACCAAGCGCCACTCCTTCGAAGGGGTGGCGCTTTTTAATTGTAATCAACTGAAAGCAACAGTTTCGACTCCTTGTTTTCAATACTTAAAACAAGGCAATTTGAAGATCCACTTTCCTACTTCTTTTTTCTCTTGCTCTTTTTAGGAGGAGGTTTTTTTCCTGAGAGATAGGCGACTCGCGCTTCCACGTAACGACCACCGTGATTCACGTCTTCATTGGAGAGATCATGAAAATCACACCCTGACTTGCCATCCTGAAGCAACACAACCGTATTTAAAATCAAATTTGTCTCGACCTCAGATGTCGCCATTTTAAGTGCCTGTTTAATGATTGGTTTTGGATCCCCTTTCCCGGTCAAACCTAAAAATTCAGCCGCTCGACAGCGCACCAGAGGCTCGGGATCATCCTTCGCAAGATTCTTGGTGAGATGAACGATGCCCTCAGGTGATTGACCGTGAGAACTGGCAACGATACATCCCCAATAACGGGACCACGGATCATTGGAAAGTAAGGCTTCTTTTATCTGGGACTCGACTTTCTTATATGGCTTTAACTGTAAATCGGCAATACCTACAAGCTTTTTGATGTGATCTGATTTATCTTTACCGTAATTTACGGGGCTCTTCATAGCCTCTTTCAACATTACAGGCTCAGGAAAGAAACTAAGATCATTAATTCTGCGCAACTCTGATCCCATAAGATTACGCATTTCATCAAGGACCTTGGCAAAATCAGGATCACTGGAAAGGTTACGTGTTTCGTGGGGATCAGCTTCTATATCATAGAGAGCTTCCACGGGTCTAGTTTCAAAGAATTGTCTCTGGATGGCATTAAGTTTTCCTTTTGTATAAAGTTGACGCCATTCCTCAAATGCAAGCTGTCTGTATCGGTAATCGTTTTGAAGAGCATCAAAATTAAAAGGCTGAAAGTTCCTCTGGTAACTGTATTTTCCTTTTCTAATCCATCGAACAAAATCATACTTTTCATCAAATCGATCAGCATAATTAAAAGTATAATTCCGTGTCCGTGCACCTTGTCCAAGGAATGGTTTTCCATCTATGCCGCCGGGAATCTCAGCTCCGGCAAGATTTAATATTGTTGGTCCAAAATCTACAAATTCGACAAAACCTTTCTCACGATGCCCGGGCTCGCATTTCACTAGGTACTTGAAATTTTTCGGCACACGCACCACTAATGGAACATGAAGCCCACTCTCGTAAGCATATCCTTTGCTTCTAGGTAAAACGCCCCCATGATCCCCAAAGTAAAAAACAAAAGTGTCTTCAAGCAAATTATCCTCCTCAAGCTCATCGATCACTTTCCCAACGACGTCATCAATTTTGACCAAGTTATCCAAATACCTTGCATGAGTATATCTAAAGGTCGGAGTGTCAGGATGATAGGGAGCAAGCCGCACAGAATCAGGATCATGTTTTGTTGGCTGATTTTCCATTGCCCTAGCAGGGAAATGCAATGAACTCTCATGAGAAGTGCCATAACTGGCCTTATGGAAAAAAGGTTGCCCGACTTTTCTTTTTCTCCAGTGCGCCTTTCCAGAAGATTCATGCCAAACTCCTTTTCCTGGAACTGCGTTATAATCTGTCTTGGATCGATTCGTTGTATAGTATCCCTTATCACGAAGGTAAGATGGGAACATTCGAACACCTTCAGGCATTGGCGCCATGAGAGTTTTCCTGTGATACTGTGTCCCGATCCTTGGCGCGTAACATCCGCTAATTAATGTTGAACGAGCAACAGAGCACACCGGCGCATTGGAAAAAGCATTATCATAGGTTATCCCATTTTTGGCCATTTTTTTGATATTTGGTGTGTCAGCACCACCTGGGAAAAAATGATCTAAATAATGTATAGAATTGTCCTCAGAAATAATCCAAACAAAGTTCGGTTGCTGAGCAGCATGCATCCATGCCGTCATTTTTATCATTGAAAGTAATATAATAATCAATCTCATAGGCATAAACATAAGCTAAAATTGAACTCAAAAGTAATAATTTTCATGACCCTTTATAGAGATGACCGGTTGAGATTGATAATGAACAGTGTTCGGCTTACAATTTTAATCAAGAACGACTCAGAGTATTAGATATTAAAATGATCATGAAAAATTTAATTATCCTTGTAACGAGCCTGACTCTCCTTTCATTTGCACAAGCTCAAAAAGATTGGCCCCGGTGGAGAGGCCCCAGTCTTAATGACCATTCACCAGACACCGGTCTGCTAAAGAAATGGCCAAAGAAAGGCCCCAAACAGGTATGGTTATATCAAAATGCTGGGGTCGGTTATTCGGGTCCAGCAATTTCAGATAATAAGCTATTCACAATGGGAGAAAGGAAAGGTGAAATATATTTAATAGCTCTCAGTACTGAAAACGGTAAGGAAATATGGAGTAAAAAATTCGGCAAAGGTTTCAAAAATAATTGGGGAAATGGTCCAAGAGGAACTCCAACAGTTGACGGAGACAGAGTATATGTATTAGGACCGAATGGAGAAGTAGCTTGTTTGAAATCCAAGGACGGTTCAAGTGTTTGGAGCGTTGATCTTGTCGATCAATTCGGCGGCAAGGTTCCGTTCTGGGGATACAGTGAATCAGTTTTAATTGACGGGAAAAAGGTCGTGTGTACGCCAGGCGGAAAAAAAGGGGCCATTGTGGCACTCGACAAATTGACCGGAAAGAAATTATGGCAAAGTGAAACTCTCAGGGACAATGCACAGTACTCTTCAATCATACCAATTACTCATGAAGGAAAATCTCAGTATGTGCAATTATTCATGAAAACGCTCGCCGGAATAGATGCTGGAAATGGAAAACTGCTCTGGAAAACTGACTGGAATGGCAGGACCGCAGTTATTCCAACCCCCATATACAAAGATAGTAAGATTTATATCAGCTCAGGTTATGGCGTTGGATGCAAAATGATAAGACTAGAAAAAGGAGGAAAAGCTGAAGAAGAATACAGCAATGACACTATAATAAATCATCATGGTGGAGTCATTCTTATCGGGGATCACTTATATGGCCATTCGGACAGAGGAGGTTGGAAATGTCAGAACTTTGCCACTGGTGAGGAACTGTGGAGGTCAAAAGATCTCGGCAAAGGAGCGATTCATTACGCGGATGGAATGCTTTATTGTCTTGGCGAAAGTGACGGCACAATTGCCCTAGTAAAAGCGAGCCCTAAGGGTTGGCTGGAATCGAGCCGTTTCAAGTTAAGTCCTCAGACCCAGTTGAGAAAACCATCCGGGAAAATCTGGACTCACCCCGTAGTTATCGGTGGGCAGCTCTATCTCAGGGACCAGGAAATCATCTATTGCTACAACGTGAAAAGCTAACTTTAAATCACTGGTAGCACATTAGATAAAAATCTAAACATTCTTTAATTCCGGCACTTTGAATCCGGAATTATTTTGATCCTTGAGAAGTTTGTTTGCATCAACTGCGTGCTCACCAGTGTGACTTTCCTTATTTGGATCAAAATCCAACCAAGGACCAACAGTGTAATAGTTATCTTTTTCAGGAACTGCTACACCTTTGCCCATAATTTCATGCAGTTTCCCAAAATGTTCAGCTGCATCTTTATTGTCTCCAAAACGTCCTGCTTTCTGATTAAATGGAACCTCTTCACCTAGCCTGTATGAATTATTCATGAGATGACCTAATACACAACCATAGTGCGCATCTTTCACATTGCCATTTGCCATCTCAGGCTTAGCAGCGCGACACGCGGCAATGAAACTACCCCAATTCCCACCTGGCGTAACTTTACCTTTACCAAAATCAATCTTTTCACCTTTATCACTTCCTTTAGGGTAGTAATTCCTACCAATGATTCGCCCCCCATCTTCAAAGTAATACTGGTTCTCAACCTGACGTTGATAACCCTTATAGTTTACATTCCGAACATTAAAGAAAACCTGCTGACCGTTAGCGTATTCAGCCATTCCAAACATTGTGTTAGGAGTCTCTCCTTGATCTTTCCACTGAAAACGACCACCAATTGCCATTGTCCTGACGGGATGGGTTTGATCATCATCAATTGCCCAACGAGCCACATCCAGTTCATGTGTCCCTTGATTGTTAAGGTCACCGTTGCCAGTTGCCCAGAACCAATGCCAATTATAATGAACATAATTCCCATGAAACTTATCGATCACTGCAGGACCCTTCCAAAGATTCCAATCAAGATGAGCAGGAGGATCACTGAAATTTTTGTGACCGATACTGCCCCGGGGTTTACAGCAATAACCGTAAGAAATCTTGAGACGACCCCACTTGCCGGCCTTAATCTGTTCATGAAGGCCCGCACGACTAGCATCACTCCGCTGCTGAGTACCATGCTGAATGACGACTCCATATTTTTCCTGGGCAGCAACCGCAATTCGTCCTTCTAAAACATCATGGCTCATTGGCTTTTCAACATACACATGCTTACCTGCCTGAGCTCCCCATATAGTCATTAAAGAGTGCCAATGATTTGGAGCAGCAACTGTCAAAGCATCAACATCTTTATCCTCCAATGCCTTTCTAACATCAGTTACTCCTTTAACATTCTTCTGTCCCCGCCCCTTAAGGCTCTCAACAGTACGGCTTAATACCTGCTGATCCGGGTCAATAACATAAGCAATTTCAACATTTTTCTGACCAAGAAAACCTCCAATATGGCTCTTGCCACGACCATTTAATCCAGCAACGGCAATCCTCATTCTGTCATTAGCTCCAATGGCCTTAGGAGCAGCCTTGGTATTAGCAATAAAAGGAAACCCACCCACAGTTGCCAATGCAGATGATTTAATGAAATGACGTCTATTTGTTAAGGGCATATTGTTAGAGTATTTGATAATTACAATTCAGTATCTCTCAAGAAAAGCCTTAATACTGATTTAACTAAAGAAAAAAATCAGAATATTTATATTCAAAATAATAAAAAATCAGCTAAAAGCAGCGCGAAGTTCGGTATAATCTTTAGTGATCAGAAACTGAGGAAACTCTTCAATTACATTCCGAGGAGGGCAAAAAAGAATACCCTTGTCAGCTTCAGAAAGCATCGAAGTATCATTATAAGAATCGCCTACTGCAATCACCTGAAAGCCCAAAGAATGAAACGCTTTGACTGCTTGCTTTTTTTGATCCTTCATTCTCAATTTAAAATCAGTAATCCGACCGCTATCATCCGCCTCAAGATTGTGACAAAACAATGTAGGAAAATCTAATTGCTTCATTAATGGAAAGGCAAACTGGTAGAAAGTATCTGATAAAATTACGACTTGAAATTTCTCCTTGAGCCAATACAAAAATTCTTTAGCACCTTCCAAAGGCAACATATCAGAAATAACTTCCCTTATATCCTGCAAAGTCAGTCCATTCTGATCGCATACACTCAACCGCATACGCATCAGTTCAGAATAATCAGGTATGTCTCTAGTTGTGGCTCTCAGCTCATTAATTCCTGTCTTATCAGCAACCCCAATCCATATTTCCGGAACAAGAACTCCTTCAAGATCTAAACACGCTATTTTGCTCATTAACTAATTAAATAAAAAATATCAAGAAACCATAGAGTAAAAGGCAATGCGAATTATAATTGATTGTTATATAATCTTTGCTTTATAGTTAATTCACTTATCTGCCATGTGCTAATTCTGCACAGGAGCAGCAACCAATGGACCCTCATACCATTTTTATTTTAAAATCGATAGCAATCCCATTTTGCCTCAGTCAGTCGGCAATGTTTTCCGGTTTGAATCTTGCCTTCTTTTCAATAGGAAGGTTACGGCTTGAAACTGAAGTGGAAAACGGAAATAAAGCCGCTGCTAAGATTCTCGCTCTGCGGAAAGATGCAAATTTTCTTCTTTCTACAATCCTCTGGGGAAATGTTGGGGTGAACGTTATTCTCGCAATGCTTATGGATTCAGTCATTCCAGGCAGTGGTTTATTAGCTTTTGTTATATCCACTGTTGGCATCACTTTCCTTGGCGAGATTCTTCCGCAAGCCTACTTCTCCCGCAATGCTATTAGAATCGGATCCAAGCTAGCGCCAGTCATTCGTTTCTACCAGTTCATCCTGTTTCCAGTTGCAAAACCAAGTGCTTTCATTCTTGACGGATGGGTCGGGACAGAAGGTGTCAATTTCATGAGAGAAAAAGACATTGAAGTAATACTGCAAAAACATATCAAAGAACAAGATTCAGAAATAGGTGAAACTGAGGGCCAAGGAGCTTTAAATTTTCTAGATCTGGATGATAGACTTATTTCCAAAGAAGGGATGAGTATTGATCCAGCAACAATACACTCTTTTACATCTAATATGGATCTTCCTGAAATCCCAAAAGCAGGAACTACTGAAGGTGACACATTTATAGAAATGCTCCGCAAAAGCGACAAAAGCCGTGCGATCATCACAGATGAGGAAGGGGAACCAAGAGTCGTACTAAAGACTTCAGATTATCTCTTTAAAATTGTATCCAGTGATGAAATTTCTGACATTTATGATTACTGTCATCGACCAATCGTAGTCAAAGATGCCAGTGCAACACTGGACACGGTTCTCGGAGAGTTTGTTGTCGAAGCAGATGATAGGGAAGACTATATTATCGATAGAGATGTGATCATTTACTGGAACGGCAGCGATAAACGAATTATAACAGGAGCCGATATCTTAGGAAGACTCCTCAAGGGCATAGCTAAGAGAGAAAAAGAGCAATCTTAATTCGGATAAGATAAACCGCTGACGTAGGAATGACGGGAAACTAAGCTAGCTAATTATTTCTTTGACCACGTTGGCTTTCTCTACTCCTGTGAGCCGGGCATCCAGGCCCTGATATTGGACTGTGAAACGATTATGATTAATGCCAAGCAAATGGAGCATCGTCGCGTGCAAATCACGAATGTGAACAACATTCTCCACTGAATTATACCCGAGTTCGTCCGTCGCTCCATGCGTCATACCTCCACGGACACCTCCCCCGGCCATCCACATTGAAAAGCCTTTCATATGATGATCACGGCCTGCACCACCCTTCCCCTGAAACATAGGAGTCCTACCGAACTCTCCTCCCCAAATAACAAGAGTGTCCTTCAGCATCCCTCTTTGCTTGAGATCTGTTAGTAATGCCCAGGTAGGCTTATCAGTCAGTCCACAACAAATATTCATGTAATTCTCTAATCCTCCATGATGATCCCATCCCCGATGATATAAATGAATAAATCGACTGCCCCGTTCAGCTAGTCTCCTTGCCAGAAGACAATTAGTTGCGTAGGAACCATCTCCCGGCTTTGCCCCATACATATCAAGTATGTGTTTTGGTTCATTGGAAAAATCCATGAGTTCTGGAATAGAAGTCTGCATCCGGAATGCCATTTCGTAAGCAGATATCCTAGTATTAATATCATCACTTTTAATAGATTCGTTTCTGATCTGATCCAATTCCTTCACAGCCTCAACAACACGTCTCTGATTCTCTCTAGAAACCTGCTTGGGGTTTCTGAGGTAATTCACCGGATCTCCAGTAGAATTAAATTCGACTCCCTGATAGCGTCCGGGAAGAAAACCTGATGACCATTGGCGAGAAGCGATCGGTTGAGGGTTGCGACCACCAACGCTTGAAAGCACAACAAAACCAGGTAATTCATCAGTTTCGCTGCCAAGACCATAATTTATCCATGATCCCATGGAAGGGCGACCCGAAATTGCAGTTCCGGTATTCATGAATGTGTGAGCAGGGTCATGATTAATCTGCTCAGTTAGCATGGACCGCAGAATGCATATTTCATCAGCCATTTTCGCAGTCCAAGGCAAGAAATCACTAATTAGCTGTCCGCTCTTACCGTGTTTCTTAAACTTTGTCATATGCCCCTGAACTTTGAGCTGCTTCCCCTGCAACTGAGCAATGGGTTGACCTTTGGTGAAAGACTCAGGCATTGGCTTACCATGCAACTCATCAAGCTTTGGTTTGTAATCAAAAGTTTCAAGATGCGAAGGGCCTCCAGCCATACAAAGGAAAATAACCCTCTTAGCCTTCACCGGAAGATCTGGAAGGCCTGAAAGGCCTGAATCCTTACAAGCCGCATCCCGAGCCAACATGCCATTAAGAGCCGTCGAACCAATACCCAGGCCCGAGCTTCCGAGAAAACTTCGCCGATTCAACTCATTGAGAAAACTTTTCTGTGTCTTAAGCATTAATTTCTAGTATTAAACTCACTGTAATTAAAGATGACTCTCGAAACAGCAGTCCATGCATTTATTTCAGCATCTTCTTTTCCTTCAAATTCCTTCATCACTTCCTTAACCAAATTAATGAGGATACTCTTCTCTTGTGGAGAAGGAGCCCTAGAAAGAGCCCTTCGGAAAGCATCTTCAATCCTATGACTTTCATCACCATGGTTTGTCTTGAGAATATTCTTAGTAAATGATTCCGCAGCTTCATAGAAACTAGGATCATTCAATAAAACCATGGCAGCAACAGGTGTATTAGATTTGGATCTCTTGGCAACACACTCCTCTCTACTTGGCGCGTCCATAGCCTTAAGCATTGGATGCAAGAATTGCCTCTGCCAATGCATATAGACCGATCTTTTAAAACGACGGTCATCTTGATGTTGTTCGTATTCTCTCTTAGGGAAATTTAAGTGCCTGTAATAACCCTTTGGTTGATAAGGCTTGATGCTGCTTCCACCATAATCATTTATCAGCAGACCCCCAACAAAAAGAACATTGTCACGAATCATTTCTGCAGACAATCATGCCTCGATTGCCTGGCAAAAAATTTATTATCCGGATCTTTCACCTTCAATTCATTCGAAATTCTTGAACTCAACTTGTATGCCCGGCTCATGACGATCAACTTAACCATCTTTTTCACATCCCAGCCATTTTCATAAAAATAAACAGATAAGTTATCGAGAAGTTTTGGCAGGACAGGCGGTGATCCCTGACCTCCAAAATCATCTAAGCTTGAAGAGATCCCCTCACCAAAAAACAAATACCAGAGCCTGTTTACAAACACTCTAGCAGTCAAACCTCCAATCCCATTCTTGGAATCTGTGAGCCAATTTGCAAGATCCAAACGGTTTGCCCTACGATTTCCAATATCAAGTTTACCAAAAAATTCTGGAATTGCAGGCTGAACAATTTCTCCATTTTCATCTAGCCAGTTCCCTCGAGGAAGGATCCTGGTAACGCGAGGCTCAATGCTCTGAGTTACCATTGTAAGAACGGATCGACTCTTGATTTTATTGATTAATTCTTCAGTTTCTTTGGTCTTAGAAACCTTGGCTTCTAAAGATCTTAAATGTTCTCGATCCTTACGACTTAAAACAGAAATTTCAGGAGGCCGCTTCGTTGGTAATGAATTGGATCCAACTGCAAAATGCTTTGATTCGTCCACATCCGCAAAAAATGCAGACATTGCATAAAAATCTCGAGCTGTATAGGGGTCATATTTATGATCATGACATTGAGCGCATCCTAAAGTTGCCCCCATCCAGACACCAGACAAGTTACGTATCCGATCAGCTGCATAAATTGCTAAGTATTCACGTGCCTGAACACCTCCTTCATGGGAAGTCTGTAAAAGTCTATTGTACCCTGTAGCTATTCTTTGATCTATTGTAGGGTCATTCAATAAGTCCCCAGCTAACTGTTCTCGAGTGAACTGATCAAAAGATAAGTTCTGATTGAATGAATTCAGAACATAATCCCTATAGGGAGTGATGTTATGATCCTGATCACCATGATACCCAACAGTATCTGCGAATCGAACTAAATCGAGCCAATAGCTTGCCATTCTTTCACCAAAAAATTCAGAAGAAAGAAATTCATCAACTATCGATTCATATACTAAATTTAAATCCTTAGCTTTCTTGAACCGTTCAACAGTTGCAATTTTCGGAGGAAGCCCCAGCAGATCAAAAGAAAGTCTCCTTATCAGTGTCACGCTGTCTGCATCTTGAACTGGATTTATTTCCTCCCTTGCCCAATGCTCCAATAAAAACGAATCGATCCAGTTATGAGCCCATCTCTGAGAAACACTCTCAGAAACTTTTGTTTTAATAGGAGAAATATAAGCCCAAGGCTTTACATACTTCGCACCAGAACGAACCCACTTCGTAAGAATATCGATTTGATCCGAAGTAAGAGACTTGCCACTTTTAATAGTAGGCATCACTTCTTCGGGATCCTTTGAAGTAATTCTTGTAATCAGTTCACTTTGAGATGCATTCGAAATCGCAACCACCTCTCTTGAGCCTTTTTCAGTATCTAGACGCAATTTTGCTTTTCTATGGGCCTTATCAGGACCATGGCACACATAACAATTCTGAGAAAGTATTGGCCTGACATCGCGATTGAAATCAATCTGTTCAGAAATCACATCCAGAGACTGAAATAAGAATGGGATTATCAGGAAAAATCTCTTCATGAACCTACTAAAGCAGGAAATTATATAGACTATATGAATCCAGACTGTTTTCATATTCACATCAATACTAACAGGTGATTTCAAAAATCAAAAATATTGTTACAGAGTTTGAAAGAAAGAGGCTATGAAGTGAACTAATAAATTCATATATCTGATACATAAACTTAATAGCATGATTCGTTTTATAATATTAATAACACTCCTCCTCTTGCAAAAAGGGATAGCCTCTGAACGCCCCAATCTTTTATTAATGATAAGTGACGACCAATCCTTTCCTCATGCATCCGCTTATGGATCCAAAATGGTTTCCACTCCAAACTTTGACAAGATTGCAAATCAAGGCGTCCTCTTCACAAATGCTTTTTGTGCAGCTCCCGGGTGTAGTCCATCCCGTGCGGCTTTTTTAACAGGCCGAAACATATGGCAAATTGAGCATGCCGGAACACATGCCTCTTCTTTCCATAAAAAATATCTAACTTTTATGGACTTACTCAAAGAGTCTGGATATCACACTGGACACACAGGCAAAGGATGGGGACCCGGAAATTATGCTGAAGGAGGTCGAGAAAATAATCCGGCAGGACCAATCTATGGTAGTAAGAAGAAAAACTATGCTGAAGGATTTTCCAAATTCATAAAATCAAAACCCAAAGGATCCCCTTTCGCGTTCTGGTTCGGTTCAAAAGATCCTCACAGAAGTTTCGAAAAAGGAAGTGGCCAAAAATCTGGTAAAACTTTAGATCAAGCAGAAGTGCCACCTTTTTTGCCAGATTCACCTGTTATTCGCGATGATCTTCTCGACTATGCACTCGAAATTGAACGTTTCGATAAGGACTGTGGAAAAATGTTAGAAATTCTGAAAAAGAATAATTTAAATAATGATACTATAATTATTATTACGAGTGATAACGGAATGGCATTTCCATATGCCAAAGCCAACTGCACTGAATATGGAATTCACATGCCTCTTGCCATTTCCTGGAAATCAAAGATACCAACAAATCAAACATGCAAAAAATTAATTAGCTTTATAGACATTACTGCGACGATCCATGAAGCAATGTCGATTAAAGCTCCCAAAAAATTTCCCCTTATGGGAAAAAGCTTTCTTAATGTCATCAGTAAAGGAGGGATTCCAACCACAGGCACTGATTCTCAGATTTTTGCGGGTAGAGAAAGACACTCATCATCACGTTATAATTCGCTAGGCTATCCACAGCGTTGCATAAGGACTGATAAATTTTTATACATAAAAAACTTCAAGCCGGAAAGGTGGCCAGCAGGGCCAGGTCAAAAATTTTCTGGAAATCTAGAATCACGCCTCGGACCTGAGCACGGAGCATATCATGACATTGATGCATGCCCCTCCCTGAATTTCATGATCTCCAAACAAAAAGATCCAGAAATTGCAAAGTACTTTCACTTAGCCGTTAACAAACGTCCCAAAGAACAACTCTTCAATATTCAAAAAGATCCAGGATGTCTGGAAAACCTAGCTAACGACCCTAATCATTTTATGATCCGCAATAAACTATCTCAACAACTCAATATTTATTTAAGCGAAACCAATGATCCACGTGCACTGAACGGAGGGGACATCTTTGAGACATATAAGCGATATTCATCAATTAGGTGGTTCCCTGAACCTGAATGGGCGAAAAAGAACCCTAAATCCGTGCCTGAAACCCCTTGGCTTAAAGGAAAAAAATAAAAGCATCCAAGGTTTTGAAGATAGGCGCTCGAATCAACAATGATTCTGAGTATCTTATTACAATCACCCCAATATGGATAAGACCTCCATCCTTTTCTTCTTTATACTACTTTTCCTTTGTCCTGCTAAGACTTTCTCTCAGCTAAGAATTACAGAATTCGCTGCTAACTATGAAGGGACCTACCTTGACGAAGATGGGGACTCTTCCGACTGGATCGAAATCCAAAACCCAGGGTCCGAAGCTGCATCAACAAAAGGTTACCACCTCACCGACAATTCAAATGATCTTAATAAGTGGAGCTTCCCTGACCAAACAATCCCATCAAATGGTTATTTAATTGTCTTTGCCTCAGGGAAAGATCGAAACAAAAAAGGAAACGAACTCCACACCAATTTTTCCTTATCTTCTGACGGAGAATATCTTGCTCTTATAGGACCAAACAATATAGGCACTTTAACGGAATTTTCTCCTTCTTATCCAAAACAACCTCATAATTACTCGTACGGATTTGGCTCTCACGAAAAACCTATCGAAAAAACCTTAATACCATGGCCTTCAACTGCTAAATGGATCATACCAGACAATAGTACAGAAAATACATGGAACCTGCCGGAATTTGATGATTCAAATTGGTTCGAAGGCAATACCGGAATAGGATTCGGATATAATTTCTCTAACTTTATAGGAACCGGCGGCAATACAAGTTCAGAAATGCGCAGCATCTCTCCTAGCGCTTATATCAGAATTACTTTCACTCTAAACGATCCTCAATTCGTTCAATTAATGAATTTATTAATGCATTTCGAAGATGCAGTAGTCGTCTATCTCAACGGCCACAAAGTAATCAGTGAAAGCTCTCCTGAATCACCAGGACCAAACTCAACAGCATTAAACAATTTGAATAGTGAAGTTTTTTTCGGAGATCCCATGAAAAACTTCAGTTTAGATTTTGCTGGGAAATTATTAAAAGGTGAAAATACCCTCTCCTTCCACTTGATGAACAATTCCATCACCAGTTCAGATATTCTATTAATTCCCAAACTAATTGCTCAATTAAGCTCTCCTGAGGTCGACACCAAAGAAGGTTATTTTAATTCACCAACCCCAGGAAAACCAAACTCCAATATTACTTACACAGAACTAGTTAAAGATACAACATTTAGCGTTGATCGTGGGTTCTTCACAGACCCATTTGACGTTGCCGTTTCATGTAAAACAACTGGATCAACAATAATTTACACAACAGATGGCAGTGAACCTGGGCTAGAAAATGGTACTATAATAGTGGCTACTAATGAAAACACTCAACCCTCCGCGCAAGTAAGAATTGAAAAAACCACCCCTTTAAGAGCAATCGCTGTCAAAACCGGTCTCATGCCATCCAACACAGACACACAAACTTATATATTTCTGGATGATGTACTGGATCAAGATGAAAACCCACAAGGTTACCCAGTTCCCTGGAAGAGGAAGGGCCAAATCATCGGTGGTGACTTTGGAATGGACCCCAATGTCGTCGGATCCCTATACACAAGAGAAGAAATTAAAGAAGGTCTATTAGATATTCCAACTGTATCGATCGTTACTGACATCGCCAATCTCTTCGACCAACAGACAGGTATTCAAGTGAATTCTGTAGACTCTGGAGATGGTTCCGAACGTCGTGTCTCAGTCGAACTGCTTAACTTCTCCGATGAAAACGCATTGCAGTTAGATGCAGGAATGCGCATGAATGGAAATGCTTCGAGGTCACCGACAAGGCCAAAACATAATTTTCGCCTTATTTTCCGAGACGACTACGGTCCCGGTCGTCTCAATTTTCCATTGTTCGGATCAGAAGCGCCTACAGACCAATTTAATTCCATCATATTGCGAGGCGGAAATGGCAATTCATGGATCCACCCTCATGAAAATGTATACAAAAATGCAATGTATATCAGGGATCAATGGTTTCGTGATGCTCACCACGCCATGGGCTACCCCGAGGCCCTGCAACGCGAGGTTCACGTCTATTTTAACGGCCTATACTGGGGCATGCACCACCTCTTTGAGCGGATCGAAGAAGAATGGAGCGCCGAACGGTTCGGTGGAGAGGATGACCAATGGGAAGGGTTCCGAATCGTTGGAGGAAACAACATCGAAATCATCAATGGAACTGAACAGGAGGTCTCAAGGCGAATGCTTAAAAGCTGGCAATCAATATTAGATGCCGCGCAATCAAATGATCTGGATGGTGTTCAGGAATATCTAGATCTTGATTCATTCATTGACTACCTACTTCTCAATTTTCATGCAGGCAATAGTGACTGGGATCAGAATAATGTGCGGGCAATGAGACGAATATCGCCACCAGGAAAATATATGTTCTTCTGCCATGATGCTGAAAGGGCTGGGTTTAACGCAGGATCAGGAAATATTTCAATTAACGTGACAACTAAAAATACAGTGCGCGGACCCACATCAATACATACCGATCTATTGAAAATTCCTGCATACGCAATTCGTTTTGCTGATAGAACACGCCTGCATCTTTTTAATGAGGGAGCACTTACTCCTGAAAATAGTTCAAATTTGTGGAAGAAACGCGCTGATGGAATTCGCTTGGCACTCAAAGCAGAAAGTGCCAGATGGGGTGATTTCCGACGAGAACCACCACTAAATCTCAATGATTGGGAAAGATCACTTAAACGAGAATACGAACAATGGTTTCCATTCCGAACACCAGTTACAATATCCCAACTACGAGCCCGTGGTCTGTATCCTGAAACTGAATCGCCTGATTTTTCTCAGCACGGAGGCCCGGTCTCTTCTGGATTTTCATTAGAAATGAACAACCCGAATGCTAGCGGTACTATCTACTACACGTTAGATGGATCAGATCCCCGCATCTCGGATACAGAACCTGAAGAAAATTTTCTCGTTCCGGAAAAGACCACAGCTCTGGTTCTCGTTCAGTCAGAAGATGGCGGACTGGGTCTGGACTGGACTAATATTAATTTTGATGATTCACAATGGCAGAGCGGCCAGACTGGTATCGGTTTTGAGAAAATTGCCGGTAACTACCAGGAATTAATCAACTTCCCCCTCTCCTCCATGCTGGGAACCAATGCTTCCTGCATGATCCGTATCCCATTTAATATCCCGGATCAGGAAGCCCTCAATAACATCTTTTCACTGTCACTGAACATGAAATATGATGACGGATACGCTGCCTTCATCAATGGAGAATTTGTCGCCGGAAAGAATAACCCCGAAACACTGACCTGGAATTCAAGGGCTACCCGGTCTCATCTCGACTCCTTGGCCATTGAATTTGAATCAGTCGATATCTCAAACGCAACATCAAAGCTTAAAGTTGGCAAAAACATCCTCGCCATTCAGGCAATGAACTCATCACGTAGTGGCAGTGACTTTCTTATCATTCCGCAACTCTCTTACGGAACAAAATCTTCAAATGGCCTCTCAACTTCAGCAATTAGATACAATTCTCCTGTAACCTTATCCAAGAGCGGAACCGTTAAGGCAAGGACCCTTGAGGAAGGTTCCTGGTCCGCACTCAATCAAGCTAAATTCATTGTTGGATTTCCTGCAGAATCAGGAAATCTGGTCATTTCCGAGATCCACTACAATCCGAGTGGACAGTCCGAAGAAAATGAATTCATCGAACTGATGAACATATCCGATCAGACAATACAACTGACTGGTGTGAGTTTCTCTGCAGGGATCCAATACACTTTTGAGGACGATGCAACGCTCGGTCCAATGGCCCGAAAAGTTCTGAGGCCAGGAGAGTACACGGGGCAATTGGATAATGGCGGAGAAAACATTACTTTACTTGCTGCCAATGGAAACATTATCGAAAGCTTCAGGTATAACGATAAATCACCATGGCCTGAGACTCCCGATGGAAACGGACCAAGCCTCGTAAGGATAGCACCTAAGCACAGACTCAATCCCAAACTTCCTTCCAGTTGGAGACCAAGCGTGGAAAATAACGGAAACCCGGGCTCCTCAGATGCCTCCTCCTTTGAGGGAGAGAACTTAATGGACTATGCTTTTGGGAAAAACAATGATATTCACTTTGAGATTAGAGATAATTTTCTCCAGATCCATTATTCTAAAAGACTTTCCGCTGATGACCTTGTATTCAATATCCAGTCCTCATTAGACCTGAAGGATTGGACGGAAGTTAACAATCTTTATGATATGATTTCTATAGCACATTCTGATCTGGATGAGTTCTCATCAATTACAATGAGATCAATAAACAAGATCAATAAAAAGAGAATTAAATTCCTTAGAATACAGGTCCGTACAAGAAATTAATCTCGTAAGGCTTTTGCCGGATCAAGCCTTGCAACCATGTAGGCTGGAGGAAGTGCGGCCAAAGTGCATAGAATAAACGCCCCGAAACAAATAATGGCTATATCACTTGGAACGATCTGCGCAGGAATCTCAGCAACGCCATACATCTCTTCAGGGAAAATTTCCAGCCCCAACCTCTGAGCCAATACATCACGAATACTATTCCTATTATAAAGTACCAATGATCCAGCAGCCAGACCGGAAACAGACCCAATCAAACCTACAATGAGCCCCTGCCCTATAAAAACTCCAACGATCTGGGAAACCCGAGCCCCCAGAGCCTTCATTACACCAATCTCGTGACGCTTTTGAACTGTCACAGTTATCATGGTGTTCATTGTGCTGAAAGCAGCGACAAGAATAATGAAGAATAAGACAAAATACATCATTCCCCTCTCATTTCGTATCGTAGCAAAGAGTTGCTTGTTCCTCTGTATCCAGGTCTCAGAATTCCAACCAAAGGGCAATAATGCACTTATTTTTTTGTTAATCTGATTAGCCAAAAAAGGGTCTTCCAATTCAATAGATAGGCCATGAACATTGGCCTCTAATTCATAAAGGTCCTGCCCTATCTCTAAGGGAACCAATATCATTTCTCCGTATCGGACTGAATCAAAAATGCCAGTCACTATCATGTCCTTCGGCGTCTTGATGCTTTCAGTGAGCTCTTTGACCCTTGATCTAAGTTCATCGTCACTGAGTTTATCATTATCGACCGCGTTAAAAAGATCAGCGACGATCGGTTCAATGTCAGCGGTTGAGAAAGCTTCGATATGTTCTCCTATTGTTATTCCATTGCGCTGAGCAAATTGCATGGAAATTAAACAACCATACTTACCGTGTTCGGGCTTGTAGGAGAGATCCAATTCACCTGCATTAATAATTTCTTTGACCCGTTCAGTGAGGGGGTTCCCCTCAGAATCAACGCCCATCATCATCAGTGCTGCTTGTCTTCGCGAATCATCAATACCGAACTGGAGAAGGACCTGCCCAGTGACATAAGGAGAAACAGCTTTAAGATCTGGTATTTCTTTTTTTAATCGGTCCTTAAGAATATCCCACCTTCCTGATTCTGATTCAGAATCCCGTGTATCAACTATAACTTGTTGCTGAACCATTAAGTGCGGCTCAAAACCTAAAATTATTTGTTCTAACCTTTTCTCAAAACCGGTCATCACTGCAATGACAACAATCAAAACAGTAACACCAAGAGCTACTCCAAGAACCGAAATGAGCGTGATTATGGAAACGTATGTCCGTTTAGGCTTTAAATACCTTAAAGCTAAGAAAAGACTGAAATTTTTGGCCACTGGAA
>JABSSR010000166.1 GCA_013213965.1 Verrucomicrobiales bacterium
GAAGTGGTCAAGCCTTCAGAAATCCTGGCCCTCAAGCAACATCGTAAGGAACTCACAGTTCCAGAAAATGATGACCAGTTAGTGACGACAGGAAGAAGGTTAAACTATGCAAGACAATTGACTGATGGATCCCATCCGATGACAGCTAGAGTCTTTGTTAACAGAATTTGGATGCATCATTTTGGAAATGGTATTGTTCGCAGCAAAGGAGACTTTGGTATCGCAGGTGAAAAACCCATCCACCAAGACTTGCTTGACTGGCTCGCAAAAGACTTTGTAATGAATGGTTGGGATCTTAAACGATTACACAAGACCATTGTCTCATCAAAAACTTACAGACAGTCCTCGACCCGAAGGCCGGACATTGAAAAGATTGATCCTGACAATTATCTATTTGGACGAAGCAATATGAAAAGACTTGAGGCAGAGGCCATCAGAGATTCTCTGCTCATGATTAGTGGAAAACTGGATCCATTAATTGGAGGCCCTTCCATTCCCGTAACTGAAAACAATGAAGGAAAACCAGTCCTAGATAAAGATCATGGAAGACGCAGCATTTTTGTTGAAGTTCAGAGAAGACTTCCGTTGAATATTTTGGCAACTTTTGATCAGCCGGTCATGACACCAAATTGCAACAAGAGAACAAATACGACAGTAGCAACGCAGGCACTCTGGTTCATGAATGACAATGAATCCGTTGAAATCTCGGAAACATTGGCAAAATCAATAATGACTGAGTCAACGGGTCTTGAAAACCAACTGCATCAGTTATTTATAAAGCTTTTTGCAAAAAAACCAACGCCAGAGGAACTCCATACGTGTATGGATTATTTCCATTCTCAGTCTAAAAGACTAGCAAAACAAAATACCAAAAAGAATCCTGATCACTTAGCTATGTCATCTCTTTGTCAGGCTCTGTTTGCTTCTAACCGGTTTTTATTTGTAGATTAAAAGAATCATGGATTTCCGTTATATCAGCCGCAGACACTGGTTAAGAAAAAGTTCATTCAGCCTGGGAAGTGTCGCTTTCCCATGGCTCCTAGGACATGACGGACTCCTAGCTCAAAATGAAAAAACAGCACCCCTCAAACCGGAACTAAATCCAACAAATCACGACCTTAGTCCAAAGACGCCTCCAGAAAATCCAAGAGCACACGCAATGATTTCGATGTATATGCTCGGAGGGCCAAGCCAAATCGATCTATTCGACCCAAAACCCGAACTGATTCGGCTGAATGGTCAACAATTCAAAGGACACCTTAAATTTGATAATGCGGCACAGGCTAGCCGTGAAATCATGGGGCCCGGATGGAAATATAGCCAGCACGGCCAATGCGGCATGGAAATTTCAGAACTCCTTCCTCATCTCGGCACCATAGCTGACGAAATTACGCTGATCAGGTCCATGAGAACTAGTTCAAATAATCATGTCCCATCCAATTTCGCTTTGACTACTGGCAAACCAGTTCACGGACGACCCGTGCTCGGCAGTTGGCTCCTTAAGGCCCTCGGGAGTGAGACTCAGAATTTACCAGCCTATGTGGCTCTCACTGATCCAAGAGGCTTGCCACAAGAAGGAAGTGAAAACTGGAGCCAAGGAAAATTGCCAGCGCTCTATCAAGGAACAGTGGTCCGTCCTACTGATCCCAGAATCTTTAACTTAAACGCTGCCGCACACCTCAAAGGTATTCCTCAGAAAGCTCAGCTAGATTTTCTTGAAAAATTCAATCGTAAGCATCTCCAAACTCATCCTAATGAAACAGAGCTCGAAGCGAGGCTGGCCAGCTATGGTTTAGCCGCAAGAATGCAGGAAGCGGCTAAAGAAGCGTTCGATATTTCAGGTGAATCAGCCGCAATTAAAACCATGTACGGCATCGATAAAAAAAGGACAGCAGATTATGGAACACGTTGCCTGATCGCTCGCCGCCTAGTTGAGCGGGGCGTGCGTTTCGTCCAGATCTTTTGTGCAGGTCAGAACTGGGACCATCACGGTTCCATTAAGACTGCCCTCCCAGATCGGTGTGGTGAAATTGATCAACCGGCCACTGCCCTCATTAAAGACTTAAAGCAAAGAGGATTACTTGATAGTACAATCGTCCACTGGGGCGGTGAGATGGGCCGACTCCCGGTCATTCAATTTCGTAGTGGACTAAATGACAGGAATGCCGTTGGCAGAGATCATAATACTTACGGTTTCAGTCAGTGGGTCGCCGGAGGAGGATTCCGTAAGGGATACACGCACGGTTTAACAGACGAATTCTCCCACCATGCAGTTGATGGAATCGTCAACCATTACGATTGGCTGGCTACGATACTTCACTTGTTCGGACTCAATCATAAAGAACTTAAATTTCGGAGTGGTCCAAGAAATATCCAGCTTGTCGAAGAAAGTCATGCTAGGGTCGTGCATGAGCTACTCTCATAGGGGGAAATATATATTTACTGACTGATTCAGTTTATTATTTTGTTAATGTCCTGAGTGAACACTCTATTTGCTTTTCCTTTATAAAACGATCAAGGATTTACTCGAAGGCCTCTTTTAATTTTTTTAAGCGATCCATGATCTTCTGTTTTGAATCCAAAGCAAACCATCTCATTGATCCTTCTCCGAGTGAACTTACAGAAATCTTTATATTGGTTTTTTCTTGATCATCAGGATTCAGAATATGCACGAAAAAAAAGCCGCCAGAATCAAGTGAGGATGACCAGGTAGGTAAA
>JABSSR010000167.1 GCA_013213965.1 Verrucomicrobiales bacterium
CGAACGGCAGTTCAAATTTTTACCAGGCCCAATTTTCTCCAACATCATACTAGCAGACGAAATTAACCGGACCCCACCTAAGACTCAAGCCGCGATGTTGGAATCAATGCAAGAGCGAAAAGTTTCCATCGGTGGAGAGGACCATTCCCTGCCAGATCCTTTCTTTGTGCTTGCAACTCAAAACCCAATCGAGCAAGAGGGCACTTACCCACTTCCAGAAGCACAGTTAGATCGGTTCATGTTCATGATTAAAGTTGAATATCCAAATGAAGAAGAGGAATTTGAAATTATGAAGGCTTATACTGGATCCACAGTAACAAATCCTGAACCCGCTCTTACAGGTGAAGATATTCTAGAAATACAAACTACAATTCGTTCGGTACCAGTATCAGAACATGTCATGCGCTACGCTGAAAAACTTGTACGTGTCACTCGACCAGGAACCGATGAAACTTTGGAATTTTGTGATAAGTGGCTCGGTTGGGGTGCAGGACCCCGTGCAGGCCTCGCTCTGATACTTGCAGCCAAGGCCCATGCCTTACTTAACGGACAAAACCATGTCGGCTGCAGTAACGTTGAAGCTGTCGCTCCCCCCATTTTCAGACATCGCCTAATTCCAAACTTTGCTGCTCAGAGTGAGGGACTCGATTCTGATGCGATCACTGCCAAAATCATCGAGGCAATACCACAACATTAACTGCCGGCCCTAAACTATTGGAAATTTAATTTCTATTAATCCCATCAAGGGTTCACAAAGTGAACAGCGATTCCATCAAGCTACTAGACGCTGATACATTGGCCCGTGCTGATAAACTTGGCATGGCCGCAAGATTCATTGTCGAAGGTTACATGGCCGGGGAACATAAATCTCCTTACAGAGGATTTGCGATAGAGTTTTCACAGCACAGGGAATATTCACCAGGCGACGATGTTAGGCACTTGGACTGGAAGGTACTTGGTAAAACTGACCGTTATTACATTAAACAGTATGAACAAGAAACGAATTTTATAGCACACATCTTAGTGGATGGAAGTGAATCAATGCAGTATGGATCAGGCGAAACCTCCAAGTTCGATTATGCTAAAGTTGCAGCTGCCTGCTTAGCTTTCCTAATCATTAAACAACGTGACGCTGTATCTTTGTCCCTCTTTGATGACTCAATTAGAGAAGAATTACCAAGAGGAAACACTAAAAATCATCTATTCAATGTACTGGAAAAACTTGTTCAATTTAATCCTAAAGGAGCGACTAATCTGCCAGGACAGTTACACTCGATCGCTAACAAATCACAACGCAAGGGTCTAGTTATAGTCATTAGTGACTTCTTTGATGATGAAGAAGCGGTCCTCGAATCCGTTCAGCACCTAAGGTTCGTAGGGCACGAGGTCATCGGTTTGCAAATCTTAGACCATGACGAAATCGTATTCCCTTTCAATGGTTTAGTCGAATTTGAAGGGTTAGAGAATATTGAAAATCTCAAAACAAGACCCGCCGAAATCAGAAAAAGTTACATGAAGGAATTTTCTGAGTTTCAGAAAAAACTTAAAGACGGTTTCAGTCGTAACTCCAGTCACTTTATTGAATGTGACACATCAAAGCCACTCAATGATGCCCTCGGGGCATACCTAACTTTTCGCCGGGAAACAGCAAGTAAATAATGTCTTTCCTCAACCCTGCAATGCTCTTTGGAATGACCGCTCTGGCCATTCCAATTATCGTTCACTTGCTGAACAGGAGACGATTTAAAAAGATTCAGTGGGCAGCAATGAGATTCTTGCAAGTAAGCTTGGAAAGGAATCAGAGACGCATGAAGGTAGAAGATTGGATCCTCCTTCTTCTTCGTATGGCTATCGTTGCACTCATTGCACTTGCCGCATCAAGACCAACCACTGATTGGCTAAAGTCAAAGGGACTCAGCTCCAAGTTAACCGCATCCATCATCATAGATTCCTCCGCAAGCATGCTAAGGAAGGATGAAACCGAACAAGAGAACCGGTTCAGCATTGCTCAGAGAATAGCGGATGAAGTATTAAATTCCCTACCAAAAGGTTCAGCAACATCAATGATTTTGGGTGCAAACTCATCAGGGAAAGGGATAAAAGAACCAACTCACGACATAGTTCGAGCAAAAAAAACACTTGAAGCGTCGAAAGCAACTCATCGAGGGAGTGACTTATTCCCGGCAATTGAATCTGCTATAACAACATTACAGGACAGACCATCCTCTCAAAAAGAACTAGTCATTATTACGGATGGTGAAGCGAGCGCATGGCGACAGTACGAGGCCATCACAAGATCACTTGATCAAAGCAAAAAAGATACAAATGCAATCATCGTGCTGGTCGGAAAGAATCCAGACGAGAACCTCGCAATTACTCGTCTCGATCAAAAAACACCGATCGCATCAGTTGATCAACCGGTCCGACTAGCAGTTGAAGTGACTAATTTTGGTAAAGTTGAAGCTAATGACATAGAAGTTCAAATGAGCATCAATAAAGAGCCCATAGGTGACCCGACAATCATTGAAGCAATTCCTGCTGGTGAATCACGAACAATTACAACCTTCATTGAACTCACTGACCCAGGATATCAGCAGATCAGCTCAACGATTAACATTAATGATGCTTTAGAAATAGACAACTCAAGAGAAATCGTCATCCGCGGGATCAATAAAGCGCGAGCATTACTCGTAGATGGCCAACCCGGTAGAGACCTCACCGAATCAGAAACATTTTTCCTGCAAAATGCTTTAGTTCCAGTTCCTCCTGAACTGACGGACTCATTTTTTCTTGGTGCTGACCGGGTCAGCATTGGTGATTTTCCAAGCACCTCTCTCGATGATTATCGTGCAATTTTTCTAGCAAACGTTTCTGATTTCCCTGAGGAATTCTTACCTGATCTGATTAATTTCGTTGAGAGTGGAGGCGGCTTAGTTGTTTTTCCTGGAGACAATATCGACGCGACATTTTACAACAAAATACTTCATGAAAAGGCGGGGCTATTGCCAGCAGCTTTCGGAGAAATTATACCTGAACAAGGAGAAGGCAACACTCTAATAATTCAAGCCAGTGGATACAATCATCCATTAGTCGATTTATGGAATGATCCTGGAGCAGGAACTCTTTCTAATGTGAAAACTCTAAAAGCCTACAAACTGTCATTGGAGAATACAACGAACAACAATAAAGCAACCGTCGCACTTCGATACAGTGACGGATCCGCCGCAGTCGTGGAATCAAATTACGGACTCGGAAAAGTTTACCAGTTCAGTAGCACCGCGGATACGGACTGGAATGACCTTCCTGTGCAACCGGCTTTCCTCCCTATCGTGCACCGTGTTTTTGGTAGTATTCTCTCCAAACAAGATGCCGGGATTAATATTAATGTGGGAGAAACTTTTATTCGCAAAGGCCCCAGCTCATGGATCGACAAAAAAGCTACCATATCTTATAGCAACTCACCGACAGCATCAGAAATTAGTGCGGATGAGGATGCGAACGGAGCGTCTATAGAATACAACGAAATTAATGAGTCCGGTATTTATTCATTAACAATTCATGATCCATTTGAATCAATTCAATTCTCTGCATCTGGCGACCCTAGAGAATCAAATCCAGAATTACTATCCGAAGCTCAAAAGGAACGGTTAAGGGAAGTGTCACTGAAGTTTCTAGAAACTACAGATCCAAAAGAGATATCCGCTGCACTGACACGGGAAAGAAAAGGTGCAGAACTCTGGCCAATCCTACTTTTGATCGCCGCCCTCATTACGATACTCGAGTTATTCCTATCTCAAAAATTTAGCCAAGAAAAATAAGTTGAATTCGATATTACTAAAATTACTTGGCCTGCCTACCGAAGAATCCGCTTCGGTAACAGAGACATCGATACAACTCGCTCCACTCGTTTCATCCACCATCATAATAGTGATCGCCTTACTGCTGGGGTTTCTTTCTTGGCTCGCATACAGGTCAACTCCCGAAGACGTCCCTTCTAGTCGACGCAAAATTATGATGATTATGCGCGCAGCATTCTTTTTTATGTTGCTTGGACTTCTTTTAAGGCCTGTCATACAGCTAAATCTTGAACGAGAGCACAAAAGAACACTCGCCGTCCTCATTGATTCTTCAGCAAGTATGAGTATAGCAGATCCACGGAAATCGGTAGCTGACAGAGCAAGGGAAGCTATCACTAATGGAAAACTAGAACCAGACGCAGGCATTGAAGCTGCAGTTGACTCTGCTCCGGTCACCCCAACAGCCAGGTCAACAATCGCCGCCCAGGCACTGAACAGTGAAAAAATAAACTTGATGGAAAATTTAGCTAATAAGGCTGAATTAGTTAAATACAGCTTCGCTGGGAAACTTGGAGATTCGAAATCCGCAGAAGACCCTCAGTTACCTGAAACTTCAATAGGCAATGCAATGCATGAAGTTCTGCGAAGGCACAGCGCGGATGATCTTGGAGGTATTTTCCTCGTCACTGATGGCGCACACAACGAAGGCAGGGCACCATCAGCGGTAGCAGAATCTTTGCGGGAAAGGGGCATCAAAGTCTTCACTTACGGGGTCGGAACAACTGATCCGAGGGACATCTCAGTCGGAAATATTGATTTCCCTTCAGTTGCCCTCGCGGAGGACGCAATCCCGGTCACTGTTAAATTAAATCACCGAGGAATGAACGGAGAAAAGGCAAAATTAATTGTCACATTGGCTGGAGTTAAAGCAGGAGAAAAAGAGATCACTTTGAATTCAGAAGGAGAACAAGAAATTACGATCCCCATCGTGCCAGGCAAACCGAACAGCTATGAAATAGAAGCCAGAATAGAAACATCAGGAGGAGAAATATTAGACACTAACAATAAATTATCACGAGGAATCAGAGTTCTCGATTCATCATTGAAGGTGTTAATGGTCGAAAGTTCCCCTCGATGGGAATTCAAATATATTCAGTCCATGCTTCTACGAGAAAAAAGAATTGATCTGGACTGTTATCTGGCAGGAGTTGATCCGGCCGTGGCTCGATCAGAAGACACTCCGTACATTGAGAATTTCCCAGAAAATCGTAAGGATCTTTTTTCATATGACTTGATCATTTTCGGAGACATCGATCCAGAAGACATTCCTGAAAACGCCATCACTAATATTTCCTCTTTTGTAGCAGATAGTGGTGGATCACTAATCATCCTTGCAGGAAAACGATTCACCCCTTCCTCTTACAGGAACACCGAACTCGAAAGACTACTCCCGGTCGAACTAGCACCGACGCGGCTTGGTGGAAATAACTCATCTTCTCAGCGCCCCATACAGCTAAAAATAACTGAAACCGGACTCGATGAAGGTTTTCTAAATCTCGAAGCGGAACCGGAACAAGCGGAAAAGCGCTGGAGTCTATTACCTCCTATCTTCTGGTCAGTTAAAACTATCAAGGCTAAACCCGCTGCCAAAAGTTATCTTCTCCACCCTGATGGAGAATATCCGATCGTAGCGATGCAAAGGTACGGTTCAGGTGAAGTCCTTTGGGTCGGAACAGAAAATACTTGGCGATGGAGAAAAAATACAGGAGATCTATATCACACTCGGTTCTGGGGACAAATAGTTCAAAGAATGGCAGGTCGAAAACTCGCCACAGGCTCACGGAAATCCGAGCTACGGACAGACCGAGCAATAGCGAAGGAGGGAGAGAAATTTACGATATTCGCAAGGCTGCTTGATGAAAATTTTATGCCTAGGGACGAAGAATCCATAACAGCCTCACTCGAATCTAGAGGCAATTCTAGTGGCCCATCAAAAAAAATCACACTTAGAAAAGTGCCAGGCGAACCCGGCTCTTATCGGACAGAATTCGCAGCGGAAGATCCAGGAAAGTACAGACTAAAAATTGCAGAAGATTCCTCCAGTGGAATTGATCTTACTGTTCGGGGAGCTGATCGAGAATTTTCTGAAACAGCAATGAATGAAAAAAACTTGCGAGAAATTTCCTCCATAACTAACGGAAAATTCTTACGCGAAGAGGACCTCTATAAATTACCTGAAATCGCCAACATTGACCCCACTACCATAAAAATAACAAGAGAATCAGAACTCTGGAATTCACCTCTTTATTTCATACTTCTACTGTTGCCAATTACCATTGAATGGTTCCTGCGTAAGTTCGCAGAACTAAAATAAAAAACGTGCCCAACCAAACGAAAGAGTCGTATAAGATTGGCAGGAGCAAGATCCTGAAGCGCCGACTTGCAAGGGCAAGACGCTCAATTGTAGCTGTTGAACTTTATCGGAGAACAGCACTAACAATATCTATCATCTTAGGACTTTTCACAGCTTTACTATTTATCGATTTGATAAATGAGCTGTCGTTACAAACACGAAAAACCAGTTTAACTTCCATCCAATTGTTATCAGGGATCTGCGGTCTATGGGCAATAATCTCTTTGGTCACCCAAAGGAAAAACGATGAGGAATTGGCTCTCACTGTAGAAAAGCATTACAAAAAATTCGACAGTAGACTCATAAGTTCTATTCAGTTCCATAAAGGAAAAGCCACAATCCCGGAAAACGCACCCATTGAAATGATCCATTCAATGATCAGAGAAGCCGAAACCGAATCTGGACGCTTTAGATTTAATAAAATAGTAAACTTTAAAAAAACGGCCCGAGCAATCATTCTCTTGCTAATCGTTTTGAGTGCATCAGGCGGCTGGGCTTTTCTTAACCGCGACTCCATCCCTACCCTACTACAAAGAGCCTTTGGCAAAGAAATCGCTATCCCGCGAGACACAAGAATTGTTAAGATTCCCCAAATTGAGAAAGTTGGAATTGGTGATGATGTAACAATGGAATTTTTCGTGGAGACAAAAAAAAGCAGTGAACTTAAAGGTATTCTAAAGATTCATTACTCTTCAAATCAAAAAATGAATCTACCGCTAACCAAAGATGAAAATATAGATGGAAAGTATTCAGCAATCATTGAAGACGTCCCCGAATCATTCACCTACAACGCCTCAATCGATGACGCGCGCACTGAAGATTATAAAGTCATCGCTTTAGAACGGCCACAAATCAAAGGACTAACCGCTACTCAAAAATATCCAGAATTCACCAAACAAGAATCCTCTCAACATGTGCCAGGAGACTTTACTTTTTTCCCAGGAAGCACAGTCACCCTTAACATTTCCTCAACAAAAGAGCTCAAGTCAGGAGCAATTCGCTTCATTGAAGAAGATAAAGGAACTCCACTCATCATTGATAGCGCAAACAAATCGGCAGGAAGCGTAACATTCACGGTTCCTTCCAATGACCTTTCTGGATTCAGCATTTCTTTGACAGATCAAGATGAAATGAAATCATCCAGTAACTCAATATATAAAGTTACCCTATTATCAGATCTGGCGCCCCAAATTCGTATCACTTATCCCAAAAGAACCGAAGAACTTGTCACACGAAAAGCCAAGTTTTTAATAAAATATGAAGCGAATGACAGGTTCGGGATAGCTACGGTGAACCTTCGTTACCAGAGAAGCGGGTCTGATCCCACATCGATCTCAATCACCGATCTCAAAACCGAGCCAAAAAAAATCAGTGATCAATTTGACTGGGACCTCAGTTCTTTGAACCCTGGATTAGCTGAAGGTGATGAGATAGAATATTGGCTAGAAGCATCAGATCAAAACACAGCCGGCCCAAACATTGGCAGCAGCGAACACTTATTACTTCGAGTTGTAACCCCTGAAGAAAAACGTGCTGATTTACTTGGCAGAACCTCAGATGCACTGGGCAGTATAGATGAAGCAACAACTGATCAAGAAATATTAAATAAGGACTTAGAGACTATAATTCGTAAAAACTCCGAGAAACCGATTAAAGAAGATTGAAATTTGGTATTTACCAGAAACCATTTACATTAAATAAATTTATGAATGCGCCATTAAATTATCTATTAGCAGTGGTCGCCCTATTCTCGCTGTTACAATTTCAAGCTCCTGGAGCCTTTCCAGGCAACTTACTTCTAAATCAAGAACGGAAACAACAACGCATCAAAGATACGACTCAACGGACAGCGGAGCAGCTTGATTTATTAATTGATGAATTCAATCGTAATGGCTTACAAGGCAGCGACTTGCAAGTAATCAAAGCAATTAGACAGGTTCTTGGTCAACTTTCCAAGGATCAGATGAAGGAAATCGTAAACCTTCTCAACGGAGCAAGAGAGGACAATAAAAAGGATCCTAACTCAGCTGGCGCAAGCGTGAAGATTCTGAACGCTTATGCTGGTCAGAAAGGAGTCATTGTTCAGTTGCATCGAATCTTACTGGAATATCAATCTCAGGTAGCTCTTTTCGATTTAGCTCGACTCGTTAGAGAACTAGGCAACCGACAAACAACCAATCTTCATGAAGCCATATCCTTAGCATCATCAGGATCATTTAATCCAGGTAGCCCAACTCGATCTGAACAAATATCCCTTCAGCTCCAATCCGCCGAACAAGAAGCCCTAGGAGGAGAAGTCGCCTCAGTCGTTAATAAACTCAAAGACCTCTCAAAACTCACAGCAGGCTCCCCTGACCAAAGGCCAA
>JABSSR010000168.1 GCA_013213965.1 Verrucomicrobiales bacterium
AGACGCTGGCTAACGCTAAGAAGCCCCGGCCCGCTGACCCTAAGATAGCGGAACTGGAAGCCGGCATCAAGGACGCCGAGAAACCGATCCCCGAAGACTATCAGCTCGCTCAGTTACGCAAAGACGCAACACTCAGTGAACAACAGAAAAGCCAGAAAAGACTCACCGCAGCACAGGACATTGCCTGGGCTATCATAAATACACCGGCATTCCTTTTTAATAGGTAAAATAAAGAAAAGTGAATGATCTGTTAGTTTTTAAGCGTTTCCCGATGAAAATCAGGGATTTACAAAAACACTAGCAGTTATATAATTTATATTAAGAAACTAATAACCGTTAAACTAATAAAGCGATGTTCCGAATTCTTGGTAATCCTGGTAAAGATTTATGTGATACACACCTCAAGCCCTCGAGGAGAGACTTTCTTCGTGTAGGAGGAGGAGGCATGATCGGTCTGACTCTAAGTTCAATGCTCGAACTTAAAGCGAAAGCAGCCAAAGCTTCATCACCGGGCTGGGGTAAGGCCAAGTCAATCATCATGGTTTACCTGCAGGGCGGTCCCAGTCATCTTGATCTGTGGGATCCAAAGAAGGACGTTCCCGACAATGTGCGTTCTGCTTTCAGCACCATTCCTACCAAGATACCAGGCGTTCACTTCACCGAGGTCCTGCCCGAGCTAGCAAAAATAAATGATAAGTTCACGTTAATGCGTGCGGTCAGCTATGAACCGAACGGCCTATTCAACCACACTGCGGCCATTTACCAGATGATGACCGGTTATACGACAGATAAGGTCTCACCTTCTGGTCAACTCGAACCACCCTCTCCTAAGGACTTCCCTAACTTCGGATCGAACCTCGTTAAATTCAAACCGCAGACCGAGCCAATGCTGCCGTTCGTTATGCTTCCTCGTCCCTTACAGGAATCGAACGTCGTTGGCAAGGGAGGCACGGGAGGTTTCCTCGGAAGATCCTATGATCCATACACCCTATATCCGAGCGGAGATGACATGGACATGAAGAAAATGACCCGCATCAAGATCGATGATCTTCAGCTCCGTCCGGACATATTTACTGCTAGGCTCCAGAGACGCGCCTCTCTAAGAGAAACGATTGCCAAGAAAATGAATAAGGTCGAGGAAGCGGTACAAAGCTACAAGCTCAATGAATATTATGATCAGGCCCTTAATCTGATCATTTCAGGAAAGGCAAGAGAAGCTTTCGCTCTGGATCAGGAACCACTCAGGAACCGGGAACGTTATGGTAACACTTCATTCGGTGATAGTTGCCTACTCGCAAGAAGACTCGTAGAGGCCGGGACGAAGGTCGTAGAAGTGATATGGCCGAAAGTGGCTAACTCTGATAATCACTCATGGGATCATCACAAAGATCTGACCAAGAGGATGAAGAATCAGTCCGGGCCAATGCTGGACAATGGACTATCAGGGCTTATCTCAGACCTGGATGAGCGAGGAATGCTCGATGAGACTCTAGTCGTAGCCGTCGGTGAATTTGGTCGTAGCCCTCAAAAAGGAGTCAGCACTTCCGGTAACGGAAACAGTGCCGACGGTCGTGATCACTGGCCTTATTGCTATACTGGACTCATTGCAGGTGCAGGAATCAAGCGCGGCAATGTGCACGGTAAATCAGATAAGACCGGTTCTGCTCCCGTGGAGGATCCGGTACACCCAACACAATTACTGGCATCAATCTACCATGCCTTCGGAATAGATCCTACTTCAATAGTTTATAATCACTTGAATCAACCCCGTGAGTTAGTCAAAGCCGAGGCAATTACTGAACTTTTTGGATAAAAAATTCTAGTAAAAATAAACCATTCACAAAAGCCTCAGTGAAGCCGACAGAGTGAACGATTCAGGTGCCTAGTCGATGTTAACCATCACTGACCCTCGATTCGCTCATAGCCCCTCCTCCTTCGGTCGCCGTGACTTTCTACGCATCGGCAGTCTAGGAGGCTTGACGATGCCGGGACTTCGGGCAGCCCAGTCGCAGGCCGCGCTGGACAAGAATGTATTCAAGAACAAATCGATCGTCTTTCTGTTTTTGCAAGGCGGGCCGCCACAAATCGAAACTTTCGATCCTAAAATTGACGTCGCTTCTGATAACCGCAGTTGCACTGGCGAGATCCGCACCAAATTGCCGGGTGTCTGGTGCGGCGGAACATTACCAAAGTTAGCTCAACGAGCGGACCGTTTGGCCGTGGTACGTTCGTTCGCTACCAATGACGGGAGCCACAATCCTATCCCCATCCTGACCGGCAGCCATCCGTCAGGAGCAGCAATGAGTGCCTTGTGCGCCCGCGCTACTGGTCCATTCCATCCACGGACCGGCTTACCGATGAACACGGTAATCGTTCCGGAAGCTGTGCAACCCGGTCTGAAGCTTGGTACACCGACCCCAACGTTTGGACTCCCAAGGATCGAGACCTCAGTGGCCTCGGCAGGGAGCCTCGGCAATGCCTACAAGGGATTCATTCGCAACGGTAAACCTGAGCAATTGGGCAACTTCGATCTGAACCTGCCAAGGGACCGTTTCGTCGATCGTTACCATCTTCTCAGAGAACTTGACGACTTGAAGCGTAATCTGGATCAGAGCGGCGAAGTGAATGGAATGAGTCAGATCGAGCGCCAGACATATGATCTCCTGCTTCGGGGCGTAGCCGACGCGTTCGACCTGTCCAAGGAAGATCCGAAAACTATAGCAAAATACGACACTAGCCACCTCTTCAACATGGCCGACTACCACAATGGCGGTAAGTACTTTCTGTTCAACGGGAAAAAAAAGCTAGTCGACCAGGAACGCTGGACGAATCTACTGGGCAAGGAGATGCTCCTGGCCAGGCGATTGTGCGAAGCGGGTTGTGGTTTTGTGACCGTAGTCGATTCGAGCTGGGATTTTCATGGGAACGGCGCCAACAATCCGGGCACCCTCGTTGGCATGAACACCTTAGGGGCCCAGATGGATCATGCAGTTGCCGCTTTCCTCGACGACGTCGAGCAACGTGGTCTGAGTGATCAGATCCTGTTGATCATCACTGGTGAGATGGGCCGCTCACCAATCAAACGAAATAAGGACGCAGGCACCGATCACCACGGCGACTTGACGCCGCTCCTGCTGGCAGGTGGCGGCTTGAACATGGGACAGGCGATTGGCAAATCTGATCGGACCGGCAGCCGCCCGGACTCCGAAGCGTACGGCCCGGAAAACCTGCTCTCAACCGTGATGCACACCATGTTCGATGCGGATAAACTTCGAGTCTCGCCCGAACTATTACCGCCCGAGATCACCAAACTGATCCTCGATGGCCAGCCAATTAAGGAGCTATTTTGACCAAGTTCTAAATAGGCCCTAAATTAATAATCCCTATGACTCGTAATTCTTTCCAGATATGTAGTGTTGCACTAGCCGCCGCTCTCTTCATTTCAACGATCACTGTTGCCAAAGGGGCGAAATGGATCCGCCACGAAATTTTCTCTGGCGCTCACGTCAACTCCGCCACGGCCGCCGATTATGACAATGACGGTGATCAGGAGATCATCTTTTCCGGAGGTGGTCAGATCCTCATGTACATTGGTCCGGATTACCAAACAAAGCAGGCCCTTTCTATGGTCGATCCCAAGCAGGCCAAGCTCAAGAATCAGTGCATTCACAGTGTCCTACATGACGTTGACCGAGACGGCGATCTCGACTTTGTCGGTTCTTACGTCCGTGGCCTTTTTTGGTTAGAGTGTCCAAGTAAGAATGCCACGAAGACGAGCTGGAAGATGCATCAGATCACCGATGAAATTCATGGTGTCCATTGCATTCGCTCTTTCGATATTGACCGTGATGGCAAACCGGATCTCATTGCCAACGACTTCACTGTCGATAAGGGACCCTATTCGGGATCAATTTGCTGGCTCAAACCTTCTTTTCCCAAAGATGAACCGATCAATTGGTCCATCATCCCCATCGTAAAAGGTACTGCGCCTGGTGGTAGCCACTACTTTGATTTTGGCGACGTCAACGGAGATGCTCGTCCCGATTTGACTCTCGGCGCGAAAGGAAAACCCTTTGCTGACGGTAATTATTTTGCCGTCTTTTACGCTCCGAAAGATCCTGCCCAACCTTGGCGTCGAGAATTTCTACCTGATGCCGGGAAGCAGATCGGCGCCACGCACGCAGCCCCGGCCGACGTCAACGGCGATGGAAAGGCCGACGTCCTCGCGAGTCGTGGGCACGGCGTTGGTGTTATTTGGTTCGAGGCCCCGAATTGGGCCCAACACATTATCGACGACAACATTACCTTCCCTCACTCCACAGATTTTGGAGACATTGACGGTGACGGTGACATTGATCTGACTACCGTGGGTTATGGTTCAAAACTCGCCGCGTGGTATGAAAATAACGGCACCGGAAAATTCACTCGCCACATTCTCAGCCTAAATCA
>JABSSR010000169.1 GCA_013213965.1 Verrucomicrobiales bacterium
CAATAAAATTAGCCAATGCCTGATCATGAGAGGATTGTTGTTCTTTGGATAGAATGAGTCGAACATCAAAGTTTAATCAGTAGCGGTGAATATCTGACCAATTTTCTATTTTCTAAGCCCATGGGCAAGGGAAATCCTCTGATTGAGAAGCTCCTACTTGTATTATTCATGCCTTTTCGACTAATATTCTCACACTAAACAAAATATACTTTATTATATGAACCGTCGATCCTTTCTTAAATGTTCTGCAATTTCTTTAACTTCTGTTCCGCTAATGGCTTCCGGTTCGCAGGATGCAAATAAAAGTCCGAATTTTAAGGGTCGAATATATAAGGCACTAAAGGGTGGCAAAAAGAGAGGGGAATCAGTTGAAGTTTTCTTTATGCGACTCAAAGGACTTGGGTATGATGGTGTTGAAAGTGGTAATGCTGGGGAAGCTGAGGCTTACAGGGCAGCGACTAAAAAGACCGGGATACGTGTGCATGGGCTTGTAAACGGTGGTCATTGGTCTGTACGGTTAAGTGATCCAAATCCCGAAGTCCGACTCAAGGGGAGGAAGAATCTCGAGAATGCTCTGATGAATTCTCATTTACTTGGAGGGTCTTCTGTACTGCTTGTACCAGGAAAGGTAGGAGGCGCTAACGAAACCCATGATCATGTTTGGGAACGTTCGATTGAGCAAGTCCGGGCCGTTATCCCTCTAGCTTCGAAGCTTGGAATAAGAGTTTTGATCGAGACTGTCTGGAACGGTTTTTGTGAGAGTCCTGAAAAGTTTCGGGACTATATTGATGAATTCAATAGTCCCTGGGTTGGTGCATATTTTGACATCGGTAACATGCAAAAATTTGCTCCTGCTGAGGAGTGGATTAGGACCCTTGGTAACCGTACCGTCAAGCTTGATGTGAAGGACTGGGGAAAGAAGAATGGGTTCTGTCGGCTCGGAGAGGGTGACGTTGACTGGGACAAGGTCCGGGTCGCTTTACATGAGATAGGATATTCTGGATGGGCTACCCGAGAAGGTAGCGACAAGTCATTAGAAGACACTAGTCAGCTCATTGATGATTTGGTGATTGGAATTTAATAATTAGTTCAACAAATCTAATCTGATACTTTTAAATTATATTTTCCATCAGGAAGGCTCTTTGGAAATTTATACTTGGGGTCACTCAATAATTTAAAAACAGCAGGGTCTCTCTTTTTAACAAGTTCACGAGTTGGAAGTCGCCACTCGTGCTTAATTTCCCGTTGCCTTTGAGGTGACTTTTGTGCGCCAAGTATAGAAGTCATTGCCCAGTAGATATATTCCGTAACCATGCAGCCGTACTCGCAACTCTCGTCATCGTAAGTGAACCAGGCCCCTTCCGGATACGATTCTGGCACTTCAACGAAGTGTCCTTTACGGGCTAAATCCAAACACTTTGCAATCTGTGTTCCTGAGCGAGGGCCAAAGATTCTTGGATAGGCGTTTCCGTATCCGTGGTGAGTTATCAGGTGGAAGACCTCTTCAAGAGTAGCATCAAATCTACCATTTCCGGGATTTGTTTCTTCAACAAACTGTGAGATTCCATAGTGGAAACCTTCCTCGAAATGCTTTCCCCTGTCGTGCACTCTTTCCAGTTCGCGTTCATTTGCAAAGATTTCCAGGTAGGCGTCTCTGGAACTCAAAGCATCAACGATTCGCAGATTGTCTGGTTTTCCATCCTCGTCATTGTCTAGATATTCCGCAAGTACTGCAGCGGCATGAAGGATCTTTGAGTCTGGGGTCCGTTTGGTGGCAAAGACGTGGACCCCGAACACATTGATGTATTTTGAAAAGGCAGGGGCAAAAGCCATGAGTTTGCCTTTTGGGATGGGGGAAACTTCTAGCCTTGGAATCTGAGCTCCGGTTTGAGAGAAGGGAAAGAGCATCCCTGTTAATGATAAAATTAAATATTTCATGAGTCGATAGGCATGCCCTTGAAAGAGATATTACTTGTTCAAGAATATCTTACTCTCTACTACAATCTTCACTAGGTCGCGGAGTCGATTTTCTTTTTGATCTAACTTTTTCATGATGCGGTCAACCTCTCCACGGTCGGCCGCTTCGAGTTGACGTCCTGTCGCATAGGCAAGCATTTTGTTGGTTAGACACCGGGTGACGAGCCCCTTGCGTTCAAGCAGCATTTTCTTAAATTCAATGATATCGGCAACTTCCCTACCATTGGCCATAGTGGCCGAGGTATCGATTGGATCTCGGGTTCGCTTGTACTTGTCGCGCCAACGGCCGACAACGTCGAAGTTTTCGAACGCAAACCCCATAGGGTCAATCTTGATGTGACAGCTGTAACAGGCTTCATTTTTTCGATGCAATTTTAATAGTTCCCTTACGCTGGTAGCTTCTCGGGTATTAGTTGGTAACGGCTCGACATCTGGAGGTGGGGGAGAGGGTGGTGTACCTAATACATTTTCCAGTACCCAGACTCCACGGATTACCGGCGAGGTTTCGACTCCGTTAGCTGTTGCGGTCATGATTCCTGGCTGAGTGAAAATTCCGCCACGCTTTGGATCATTTAGTGATACTTTACGTAAGCGTTCGCCTCGGATTCCTTCTCGCCTGTAAATCCATTTGGCAAGGGTCTGATTCATGTAGGTGTAATCAGAGTTGATGAATTCTTCGATTTTACCATTAGCCTTAAGGATTTCCTCGAAATACATTGTGACTTGCCTTGCGAGCATAGGCTCAACTTTTAGGTTCTTATAAAATTGGAAGTCTCCGCCTGAAGGGGGCATGTCGCCGAGTTTGTCGAGGCGAAGCCATGATGAAGGGAAGTGACGAATGAAGGCCTGGGCCTTATTGTCTTTGAGCATGCGATCGACTTGTTGCCTGCGTATAAGCGGATCGCTTAGCTTGCCGTCGCGGGCCAGAGCAAAAAGGATTTCATCAGGCATCGAGGACCACAGGAAGTAACTCATTCGGTTTGCAATGCCAAACTCATCGAGACGACCTGGTTTTTCTCCAAGATAAAGAAAATGTGGAGAGCAAAGCATGGCCGCATAGCCGTCTTGCATTGCGCGGATCAGTAGGGGAATTTCATTAGCTTTCTTTTGGTTCTTGGAATTGTCATGCAGTCCTTCGACTGAGAGTTTGGCATGAGCCATGCCTGGGCCGCCCCATCCGGCACGGAAGCTATTGGGTTGGCCATAGCCAAAGTACTCGACGCGGATAACATGTTCACCGGGCTCAAGTTTGAGTTTACCTTTTTTTAGTTGTGCTCCATGCAATCCGTCATGTTCAATGGCTTTTTTTCCGTCAATCAGGATCCGCGCACCATCATCAGAGGCGATTTCAAAGATATAGTTCGCCGCCTTTGGCACATTCAACTTACCCATGAACACCATCCCAAATTGTTCCTTCATCTTAGAAACCTTCAAGTCCATCAGACCCTTCGGCAGTGTTCCTTCTGCGACTGGCTTCAGAGTATTAAAATCAGGTAGCTTTTCCCACAGCCCTTTATATACCCGGTATCTTAGATCTTTGATACCACCCGGCAATGTGACGACAGGTTCAACTTGCTGCTGCAGGACCATTTGCACGTAGGGTTCGATCATTTCCCGACTCACAGGTTGACGAAATGCCCGCGTTGCAAAATTGATCATGAGCTTACGTATCTCATCTTCTTTGCCTGATCCGCTCCCATAAAGGGCCGTATGACTTTTGGGTGGCCAGGTATCAATTATAGGTTCCATGGTCAGGCTATGGATGCGAATGTGTGGGCCCTGATATCCATTTTTAAATAGTTTTTCAGCCATTTTTATTGGCCATTTATCGTGTGCTTCCTTGTTGACCTTTTTGTCAGGGCGTGGACTGAATTCACCTGGCATAGTTTTCTCCACAATGACTTCTGCGCGAAATGCTCGATCCCATGGTCCGTTTTCCCATCCGATCCAAGGTGTCCATGTCTTGTCCATCCAGACCTCATGAGTGAATGTGTGCTTTTTACCATCGCTTGGAACTGACCAAAGATTGATAGGAGTAGAGGTTGGTCCGGCAATGCCACCATTCTTGGTATTAGCAATGTTCAGGCAAAGTTGAAAAGAGTCCTTTTCTTCGAGCTTGAATAACTCGCTCCAGGGGTGAGTCTGATTATGAGCTGAAGCTTCGATGCTAATTCGGTATCGAGTGGCAACACCGACTCCGCCCCTGAGCTCCGTTGGAGCGAGGCGCCCAAAGCGTTCATAGCCGGTGGCCATCATGTCATAGTTGGGATTGAATGTGCGAGATACCGATTCAATTATATGCCCTCCTTTATCCTTAATTAAATGTCCTGCGAATTTGCGGGTCTCAATTTTAGGTTTGGCTTCAAGGCGAGTGGCTTGTGTTAACACCTCTTCTACAGCATCGAGGACCAGTTTCAGATAAAAATCAGACATGACCAGCTTGTCCCCAATATTGAAGAAGCCGTCCTCCTCTTCGTCCTCTGGAAAGAAACGCAAGGGATCATTCCCAGTACGTTCTACACTTCCGTTACCATTGTTATCGACTAGCCTGGACCCTGCAGCCCCTGGACGATATTCTGCTCCGTTAAGATAAAGAAGGTCTCGAAATGTGTTACGTAATTCCTGTCGGTTCAGCCGACGGAGAACGGTTTGCCCGCCAGTGCTGCGGGCCTTTTCATAGGCCAATTTAAGAGATTTACTTAAGATTTCGACTATTGGCTTAACCTCGGCACGGGAAGGCTGCGGCTGTTTTTTGGGTGGCATTTCCCCGAGATTGAGCTGGTCAAGGACACCCTGCCAGATTTCCAGATTCTCATGCTTTGTAAGGTTCTTATCTAGCGTGTCGAGGCGGATATCACCTTTCTGTTTTTCTGCGCCATGACAGTCATAGCAATGCTGACTTAAAAAGGGAACAAGACGCTTTAAGGATTCGTCCGCTCGGGCTTGCAAACAAAGCGTAAAGGCGATGATAGGCAGTGCGCGCTTTAATGAAAGAATCATGGTAAGCAATTTTGTCGCTCTTTCTGCGTTCTTAGCAGTGTTCAACTATTTGCCGCCTCATGACCACTCAAGACCGGTCAGTGAGCCAGTACTTGAGCCGAAACGGTCTATCTCGAGCCCGCTTTGTTGAAGTATTGAAAGCAATAAATTCGCAGCAGGTACTCGTTCCGGATCTGGCATCGGGAAGACCTTATGTTCCCCATGCTTGAAGCCGCCACCGGCCAAGACGAGAGGAAGATTCTTTGTCTGGTGAGTTCCAGCGGCCATACCGCATCCGTAAAGGATTGATGTGTTATCAAATAGTGTGCCTCCATTAATAGGGTCTTCCTGTTTCTTTAACAGGTCGATCAGGTAGGCCATCATCGCGATCTGGAACCCCTCAATTTTCTTTAGTGCCGCGACCGGCTCGTCACG
>JABSSR010000017.1:0-1929 GCA_013213965.1 Verrucomicrobiales bacterium
AATAATTAGAAGTGTTGGGTATGTATATCCTGGGGGGTTCGATCTCTTGGGGGAAAGAAGAAATTCGTTCGATCCGGCCTCGAATATTTTCACGGAGTTCAATCAGGTCAGTTCCTTTTTCCGCCTGAAAATAAAACTTTGCTCGATTGCGTTCTCCATCGGAATTGATTTTTTTGATGCCGCTCAAACCTTCCAAGGCTTCTTCTACAGGAATAAGAACACCTTTTTCTACATCCTTTGGAGTAGCCCCTGGGTATTTAATTTCCATGGAAACAGTTTGCCAATCCGTCGATGGAATGACTTCAAGAGGGAGCCTGAAAGCAGTATAAATACCACCAAGAAGAATTCCTATCATTAACAGATTGGCGGCGATGCCATTGTTAGTAAACCAACGGATCATATTGCTAAGGGGAGATTAATGTGGTTTTTCCGTCCTCAGCATCATCTGATTCTTTAAGAGTTTCCTCAAAGATGATCTCAACCTTAGATCCGTCTGGGATCCAGTGCATGGGAGTAGTGGAAAGTAGGGTGCCTTCTATGATCGAATCATCCTGAATGATGATATGTGATTGAGTTTCTCTTATGGGTTCAACTGATATTCCATGCATTGTTAGCTTTTCTCTATCAATAATATAGATTCTCCTAAGTTGCCTCACAGCACTTCGAGGAATTTTAATAACTCTTTCAAGGATTTTTCCGGGTATTTTAGCATTGACGGGTTGACCGATTCTCAATGCTGGCAGAGTAGAATTGCGTCCAAAAGGATCTGAGATTTTAGCAATTGCAAAAAGTTCCAATGAGTTTTGGTCTAAAGTACCTTCAGTTCTTATTATTTTAGCAGGCCAGATAGTTTGATTTTTTTCGTCTAACGCGTCATGCAATGTAATTTCAACTGCTGGATCGTCAGGATTTTCAGGTAAATTTAAATGACGCATTTCTTTGGCGCTGATTGGGATCCTTACTTCGGCGTAATCCACCGCAAAAATGTTTCCTAGCGGTGTACTGCCAGAAACTGCCTGACTGATACCGACTAGTCTTTTCCTTACCCTTCCATCGAAGGGCGCTTTTATTTTAGACCTGTCGAAGTTACGTTCTGCTTGTGCTAATTGAGTTTCCGCGGAATTGACCCGCGCTTTAGCCTCACGTAGTTGTGGGAGCCTGAGCACTAATTCGTTGGGTTCTTCGTCATAGCCGAGATCTTCCCAGTTGAGTTTGGCCTGTTCTGATCTTGCTTTTTCTTGTGCATGAGATGCTGATGCCTGAGCGAGCATCGCTTCGGCACTTGCGACCGATGTAAGAAAGTCAGCCTCTTCCAATTCGACTAAGGTTGTCCCTTTTTTGAAAAAGGCACCGTCTTCAAATTGAGGGTGTATTTTCACGATCCTTCCGGATACCTGAGAGGTTAAATTGACTTCATTGTGAGCATTAATGATTCCATTGGATTCGATGGATGACGTGTAATTTTCGACATGGAGCTCAATGACTTTAGTTTTAGGAGCTTTGCGAATTCCAGGTGGTTTTTTTGGTTTGGCGGTTGGTTGTTTTATTTGGCTGTATATGAGATATCCAAGACCAAGTATGATGACGGGAATAATAACAAATCGTAATGATTGCATTACTATATCCTCCTTGGGATCGCTGCTGCGGTTTTTCATATCATCACCGAGTAACTTATCACGATTCGCAGAAGCTTTTGCTTCACTAGTAAGGTTGAGTTTGTTGTGGTTAGTTGAGCTCAAATTAATTGTTGTTAGTTAAGCTGTTTGTTCTTTTATAAAGTCCTCTTCATTCGAAAGTTTTAAGAATTAATTTTTTCTAGGTTAACCTATTTACTCTTACTGATTCAATAGATGAGCAGCAATTCTTTTTGGGTCAAATTTCCCTTTTTGATTTTCGTGAATAAGTACTCGGTATTGCATTTTTAGTTTC
>JABSSR010000017.1:2029-9174 GCA_013213965.1 Verrucomicrobiales bacterium
AGTTCGATTGGCCAATTCTTAACGTTGCTAATGCTTCTTGTTGGAGTCGCACTATTTGTTCATTATAGCATCAATCAGCCTTCTTTGGCAGAGCAGGCATTGTTTGACCAGAGTAAAGATTACGTTTTTCCAACTTGGATCACAACTACTCTTCCTGTGGGTCTGAGAGGTCTTATTATAGCAGCCATTTTTGCTGCTGCTATTTCGAGCCTTGATTCTATACTTGCTGCTCTTTCGCAGACGACATTGGCACTTTTTATTGATCCTGCATTGGCCATGAAGAATGGCAAGAATCCCGCTTTTTTATTACGTGTTTCTCGCTATTTAGTTGTTATTTGGGGTATTATTTTATCTTTATGTGCCATTGGACTAGATGAGTTAAGGGGCAACATTAATATGGTGAATCTTGCCTTTGGGATGATCGCTTATACGACTGGCCCATTATTGGGATTGTTTTTGGCAGCTTTATTAGCTCATAAGCGAAGATCCTCAGCCCGCGGCTTATTCATAGGCTGTATTATTTCAATATTTATGGTTTTGATTGTCCGGGTAGATATTTACAACATTATGATTAATTTGAACTGGATATCTGCGGACAATTTGCTCGGCTACAAGTGGTTGCCGATCGAAGTGACAACTTCAGGAATATCCTCCGTTATCCATTATGCATGGATGTGGCCCGTTACTTGCCTTATTACTCTTGGGGCTGGGTTTTTATTTCCAGTTAAAAAGTAAAATTGCATAGGTTCGGTCTCAGAAATAAAAATACAGTGGCGGAGAATCATAAAATCCTTTATTTCGAGAGGAATTATCACAGGCGTCCATCAGAACAATTATTATGGATTTTTGAGAAATTGTGAAATTATGAAAATTAATCCAAATTCCCAATATATTTATAAAATATTTTAATGGTATGGGTGCAGGTATTTTTTTTCTTAAAGTGTCACTAAAATTTTGACATTTGGGTCGAAGGAATTAAAAATCTCATCTCACTTATTATTCGAAATATCTTGTTTAATTAAAAGCGGATATTTTACTAATGTGTGGACGTTAAGGGGACCAATTCAAACAATTAAGATTTAATAACTCAGAACAACTGATGAAGATTCAAGACAGGCCAAAATATTTTTCACCTAGACCGAACATAGTAAAAACATCGTCAAGTTTTAACATCTGCTGATTTGTAAACAATGGCAGACGAACTAAACGTCATCTGGAAGGAGATTTGTTCCAAGGTAAGAGAGCAGGTCAGCGCAGATACTTTTCGCCGTTGGTTTTCTTCGACCAAATTGATAGAGGCCGATGAAAATAATTTACGCGTGTTTGTCCCTAATCATATCTATGGGTTATGGATTGATTCGAATTACATGGCTATCCTTAACCATGCAGTAACTGAAGTACTTGGTCAGCCTCATAAAATTCAATGGGAAATAGGGGCGGGAGAAGCGAAGGCTAATCAACAAGTCGTTTCGGATGCACCGGATCCAGTCTTAGACGAACAAGTAAAACATAAACCCGCAGCACGTAATCAAAACGGATCTCGAAAAGGGCCGGTAGCGATTAGTGATTCGAATGATCAAATAGAGAAGCTAACTAAAAAGATTGGACTCAATAAGAACCATCGTTTTGATAGTTTTGTGGTGGGTTCGAATAATGAATATGCGTGTGCTGCAGCTCATGCGGTCTCAAAGGGGAACTCGGAAGGATATAATCCTTTATTTATTTGGGGCGGTCCAGGCTTGGGGAAAACACATTTACTTCATGCTATTGGCTATGAACATGTGAAGAGAAATCCAAAGTCTAAAATTGTTTATATGACTTGTGAACAGTTCACTAATGAGTTCATTGAGGCAATTCAAAATAATTCATTATCAAAATTCCGCAATCGTTACAGAAAAGCTGATCTTCTTTTAGTTGATGATATCCATTTTCTTGCAGGCAAGGAAAAGTCCCAAGAAGAATTCTTCCATACATTTAATATGATTTGTGATGGCCGTCGTCATATTGTTTTGACTAGTGATCGGCCTGCTGCAGAGATATCTGATCTCGAAGAGCGCATAGTTTCTCGGTGTGAATGGGGGCTCACGGCAGGTTTAGAATTGCCAGATGTCGAGACACGTTTAGCGATTTTGCGTAAGAAAATGGCTATGTGGCAAGTATCATTAGAGGATCGTATAGTAGAATTTCTCGCTGATCGCATTAGAAAAAGCGTGCGTCGTCTTGAGGGAGCAATGATGAGGTTAGCAAGTTATTCTTCTTTAAGCGGAAAGTCCTTAACGGACGAGGTTATTGAAGGATTGTTAAAGGATATTTTGCGTGAGGAGGGTAGGCGCCGAGTAACAATACCTTCTATTCAGAAGGAAGTAGCTTTGCATTTTGATGTGAGGATAGCAGATATGACAGCGAGAGGTCGTCGATCAGATGTGGCTTTTGCTCGACAGGTAGCCATGTATTTATCTAGGACGATGACGGATCATTCCCTCGTTGAAATTGGTAGAGCGTTTGGACGGGACCACGGTACGGTAATATATGCTGTCAAAAAAGTGGAAACTAGGATGGAAAGCTCTCAGGACATTCGTCAGAAAATAAGTATTTTAGGCAGTCGATTATCTAGCGTTTAAAGGCGAGGTTGGCTTTAATTGGCTTAATTTGAAGCTGTCTTTCTCTTTCAGAGGGTAGTTTGTATTAGACACTCTTTATTTATTCGCTAAATAAGGTATTAAAGCCTTTAATCTAATTAAGTTAAAAACCTTGATGAGATTTTTGACGATTTACTGATTTAAGAAACAAATAAAATGAAGTTTACAATTTCTAAGGAGGATTTTCTTGAAGGTCTCCAACAGGTCCAACATGTTGTTAGTAATCGAACAACCCTTCCTATTTTGTCCAACGTTTTACTGGAAGTTGAGGGCGATTCATTGCGTTTAACTACAACAGATCTTGATGTTGGTGTTACCGGTTCAGTTAAAGCCAAAGTCGGTAAGTCTGGTTCAACAACGTTGCCAGCCAGAAGATTGGCCGGTATTGTTCGTGAATTGCCAACCGATGAGATTAGCATTGAAGTTACTTCTAAAGATGTAGCTTCGATTAAGAGCGGTCCTAGCTTCTTCAAAATTCTTGGTCTCGCGAAAGATGAGTTCCCGCCGCTTGCTACATTTGAGGATGCTAATGAATATAAAATTGAACAAAAGGTATTTAAGGAGGCGTTGAAGATGACCTCTTATGCAATTTCAAACGATGAGACTCGCTACGTTTTAAATGGCATATTATGTTCATTTAAAGAAGGGCTGCTTACTTTAGTTGCTACTGATGGGCGCCGCTTGGCTATGGTTCAAAATGATGTTGAATTTCCTAAGAGTTTAGAGACAGAAGTTATAGTGCCCACTAAAGCTGTGAATGAATTGCAGCGTTTACTTGCAGATGACGGAGAAGTTAAGATTTCGATTAGTGATTCTCAAATTGCTTTTGAGTTAAACGATAATTTATTGGTCAGTAAGTTAATTGAGGGTAATTATCCGAATTATAATCAGGTGATTCCAGAAGAAACAAAGGAGAGGATCTCACTCGAAAGAGAGAGTTTTTTAAGTACTATTAATAGAGTTTCCTTACTTGCTAATGAGAAGTCTAATTCTGTTAAGTGTGTATTTGGCAAAGATCGAATAGATGTAACGGCTAATTCTCAAGATGTAGGAGAAGCGAATGAATCAATAGCAGTATCCTACAAGGGACCTGAATTTTCTATCGCATTTAACCCAGAATTTTTAATGGCTCCATTGAGAAATATAGATACTGATGAAATTTTCTTGGAGCTGATCGATGAGATGAGTCCAGGAGTGCTTAAAACTTCAGGATCGTTCTTATACGTAATAATGCCAATGCGTGTTAGTCAGTGAATTAGATTGAGTGTTAATTCAATATTGTGGCTATATTTCGGAGTTCAAAGATAGGAAATTCCGAATCAATCTGAGCCCAGCTCCTTGGCTCTTTTCTGGATGAAATTGAGTAGCGAAGAGATTGCCTCTTCTTACGCTGGAAGTAAACTCGCATCCGTATTGAGTTGTTGATGCGATTATTTCGTTTTCATCTGGTTGTGGATAAAAAGAGTGAACGAAATAAAAGTGTGGGACATTGTTAATGCCTTCCCAGATTGGATCGAATTTTTGTTTTATAATGATTTTATTCCATCCCATGTGAGGAATTTTTAACTCTTGCTCCTTACTGAATTTAACAACTTTACCAGGTAATACGCCAAGTCCAACGACTGCAGGACTTTCATCACTAGCTTCGAATAACATCTGGAAGCCTATGCAGATCCCAAGAAAAGGGCGGTCTTCTATGATCCAGTTCTTTAGAGGTTCGGATAAATTTTGTTTTTCAAGGTGATGTGCTGAATCTCCAAAAGATCCTACTCCTGGAAAAATAATTGAAGTAACTTCGCATAAATCCTCGGGAGATTTTACTAATTTAGTTTTAGCGTTCAATGCACCCAAGCTATTGCATACGCTTTTGAGATTTCCAGCCCCGTAATCTATGACTCCAATCATTTTGTTAATAGCTTAGATTAACCTTCATCGGTTAATTTCTTTCGGAATCAAAGAGTCTCTTTAGTGCTTGGTATTCCTTTTACTCTTGGATCGTGTCGGCAAGCTAGATCGCATGATTTTGCCAGCCCTTTAAATATTGATTCTGCCATATGATGGGCATCGCGACCTGTTAATACTTCTGCATGTATATTAGCTCTAGCATTATTTGAAAATGCTCGAAGAAACTCTTCCACTAGTCCAAAGGAAAATTCACGGATACTTTCAATTTTTTCTGGAGCTTTAAATGATAAAAAAGGTCTTCCGCCAAAATCAATAGCTACTCTACTTAGCGTTTCATCCATTGGTAGTATTGACCATCCATATCTTGAGATGCCTCGTTTATCTCCTAAGGCTTTTCTTAAACAGTTACCAAGGACGATCCCGACGTCTTCGACTGTGTGATGGTAATCGACTTCGATATCACCCTTAGCCATAACGGTTAAGTCGTAGAGGCTGTGGCGAGCGAATAATGTTAGCATATGATCGAAGAAAGGGATTCCAGTGTCTATATTGGAATCGCCTGAGCCATCTATGTTAATATCAATCGATATTTTTGTTTCTGCAGTGTCGCGATTTTCTGACGCTGTCCTAGGTTCAGACATAGCTGTTTAATTTTCTTCTCCTTCTCCTTCTCCTTCTCCTTCTTGTAGCAATTCTTCTTCGGGCTTAAGAAATATTTTAGCACATATAGTAATGCCAATTAATATAATGCACAAAATGATTAGTATGGTCCGAAAGCTGAAGCCGCCTTTTTTGGCGGCGGCTTCACGGCTTGCTTTTTCAGCAGCAGCTATTGCGGCGGCGGCTTCACGGCTTGCTTTTTCAGCAGCAGTATTTTTCTTTTTCTGCTCTCTTGCCTCTTCTTCTTTTTTAGCGGCCTCTTCTGCTTCCGCTGCTGCTGCAGCTATTGCGGCAACTCTTTTGGCTTCCGCATCAGCCTTGAGCGAATCTTCAAGGTTATCACGTAGCTTGTTGATAGTTTCGCCTCTCACTCCATTATTTTGTGCAATCTCAAGCTGACTTTTTGCTGTTTCCAATTCTCCGTCGGCAAAAGCTTTAAATGCATTGGATAATGCATTAGCTGTAGATTTAATCAGCACTAAATTTAAGGATTCTAGCTTATCGATTTCTTTAACTATCGTTCGTCGTGCATCTAGGATGCTTCCAAGGTCCCATTTGTTTACAGGCAGCCATATTTTCTTGAGTTCTTTAGCTTCTTTTCTTCGCAATTGGAACTTTTTTAAACCTGCCTGAAACGCGGCTTCGGTGCGTTTCTTATCTTCATCTTCCATGCTCTTGTATTGATCTTTTCTTTCCTTTATTCTTGCTTCGTAAGATTTTTCTTCACGATTGAGCGTCACGTCATACTTTGGAAGTGCTTCTTTGATGAGTGGAATAGTTTCACTGTATGCTAGAGAATTAGCGTAGTTCATTTGAAGTTCATCGAAATGATCAAGCGCAAGAGAATAATTGTTTCCCTTAGTGGCTTTGATTATTTTCACGGCAAGGATATGTGCTTGGTGGTTGTATGGATCTTTTGCCGCCTCATCACCTGTAATCCATTTGCCATTCAATTTAATCCCTCCTGATTCGGCAACAGTTTTTTCTTTTTCTAATTCATCAACTATTTTCTGAACGGAATCCTTGAGCTTACTTGATGGGTATAGTGCGAAAAACTTGGCGGGTTTGTCACCTATGATTTTATTATAGTCATCAACTGACAATAGATCATCAGTTGGCAGCAAGGATTTGAGTGCATTGAAAGCTATTTCATCCGCAGATTCTTTATCAATTTCCGTTATTTCAGAACGATTAATGCTTTTTGTATCCTTAATGCCTTTAGTAACATTATATTCTATTTTTATAGTTGTTGGACTTTCTTCAAGAATCTTGCCTTCTAGTGTAGTGCCATCTTTTAATTTGATGGTGTCTGCATAGACGTGTGGTGATGCTAAGAAAATTGAAAGAATGAAAAACTTTAATGTTTTGTTGTGCATTTTGTTGGGTTGATAAGAAGGCTTTAATTTAAATAAAGGAGCTACGATTAGAGTGCAATAAAATTGCAAGGAATGGGGACTTGTCCAACAGTGTTTAGTAAATAGACATTAACGATGCATTAATAAATGCGTTAGGGCCTTTATCAAAAAATACATTTTTCTAGGTTAAATTAAATGGTTCATTCAATGAATATTTCTGTTATTAATGTTGAGTGTAGTGAATTTTTTACGATCAATATTCAATGAATTCCTTATAATTAAAATAATTTTCCGTGACTATACTTGTTATTGCTAGCCAAAAAGGAGGCGTTGGGAAGACTACGGTTGCTATTAATCTATCATATTCTTTAGCTGTCCGCGGTTATAAGGTTCTTTTGGTGGATACTGACCCGCAAGGTTCTGTGGGTTTATCCCTTTCTCGTGGAGCGCGTGAGAGGTATGGTTTTTATGATGCGATTACAGGAATTAAGACTGTTGAGGAGTTAATTATTCCCACAAGGCTTGCCGAATTTAATCTAATGACATCAGGGAAATCCGAGATGCTTTTAGATGAGTCCGATGGCAG
>JABSSR010000170.1 GCA_013213965.1 Verrucomicrobiales bacterium
AACTGGTATGCCATTTTCCTTAATATTGTTCACTGTAATCATTTCCCCCTGAGTCACGAGACTAAGCATATTACTTCCTCCTATTCCTTGGCCGTGGACCGTTACACTGTCCCCGGTCAATGAGTAAACTGAATAGAATTGATTCAATCCTTGTCCGGGTCCAAAACCGTTCCCACCCTCATCAACACCAGTATAATCGGCTTGACCGTTAGGTGATATGCCCGTGTTAACGCGTTGCCAACCATCATCAATGATCCATTGTAAGTTACCACCCAGGACCGGATCAGTACTGTTAGGAGAATTTTTATTCCCGGCTGCTGCATCCAAACGATTGTCTACAAGAAGGTACCAGGTAGTTGTTCCGTCAGCTTCGACAAAAGCCGAATAGGGGTTATTATCTCTTGCGTTGTTAGCAAATCGGATGTAATCGCCACCAACCAAATAGTCCGGCAGATCAATTATTTGGTTTCCGCTCGTCGATAGGTTCCCGTCATCATCAAAAGCGGCTCCATTGTGTTGATGAGTGCGGTCTGAAAAAGTGAGTGATTCTTCATTGTATCCCTTTTCAATTATTGCCGGGGAATCTCCACCAATCCCTTCTTCAGAAATTTCTAGTATCACCGCACTTTGATCACGGGCCCAAGAAAAATCATAAGTGTTTGTTTTGATGACATTTAGTACAAATACCTCAGCAATTCCACCAGGGATCAATCCCGATACAGTAGCAGTAAAATCAGATGATGGATTCGACTTATCATCAAAGATGTTCCCCTCACCGAATTCATCTGAAGAAACTGCAACTTCATTATCGCTGCTGTCAGGCCAGCCCCAGTCTATGGCGTCTGTTACCATTGAAATATCTGGGTTAGTGGAACTTATATAAGTTGATCCTTCGCTTACCAGATCAAGATAGATGGATCCGGGACTGACTGCTTGCTCTACTTCTTCTGCAGTGATGGCAGCGAAAGAATGAGCGTGGAGTAGAAAAAATATCAATGCACTAACAATTGATCTTGATCGAGTGATAGATTTGATGATGGTGAAAATGTCCATTTTTGCAGATTTTTGTTTGAATTTAATTGTGCATTAATTAATTAATTTTGAGCAAGTTTAAATAGTGCTAAAACCAAATTTGATAAACTCTTCAAGAGTGGGATTTTCTTCTGAGGTTTTTCTTTTGTGCTCTAATTTAAGGATTATTGAGTCTTTGCAGAATTGGTTCTCAAAATTTGTTAACTTATCAACAAATGTTAACATTTCAGAGAGGCAAAAAAAAAGTTTTTGCATAAGTCGTTGAACGCCAGAATTGGACCGCTCAACCCCGAAGATAAAATTATTTTTATTTTGACCTACCCACAATATATTGTGCATATTACCCAACGCTTCACCAAGATATAGTGGTTTATACCAATAAATAACTATGTGCTTTTTGTTGCGAAAAGACGTGCTTTTACGGGGGTTCTAGCTGATTCAAAGGCGGAGCTTCGACCTTAAAAATAACGTTTAAGATTCCCAAAATATAATGATAATTAATTAATTTTAAGATAACAAATACGAAAGAAGACATGATTTAATGGAAAAGACGTTCGAAATAGGTAATAAGCAGTTCGTTTTAGATCAGGACAAAGCAGAGGAAGCTTTTGCAGCTAAGGCAGTTATTAATGGTCGTACGACCATGGCGTTTAATCTCTTACCATTAAAGTATCAGTGGGCCTATGACCTTTATCAGAATATGAAGGCCAATCATTGGGAACCTGAGGATATTCCAATGGGAAAGGACATTGAGCAGTGGCAATCGGACAAGGAACTCTCTGATAATGAGCGTTGGATTATTCGTATGGGGATCGGTTACTTTTCTGCAGCAGAAGGAATTGTTGGTGACAATATGCTTCACGTTGTCCGCGAACTTGTAACGGCGCCCGAACTAAAGCTGGTCATTGGTAGACATGCTCATGAAGAAAATATCCATGCTGATTCATTGCTCTACATGATTAGTTCGTTGGGTATTAATCCACACGAGTGTGAAGCAATGTTCGAGCAGATACCGACGATCAAGCGAAAGAATGAATTTGTTACCAGTATCTCTGCTGAATTACGTAGAGACATTGATCTGACCGATCTGGAAAACAAAAAGCTACTAGCTAAAAATATCTTTGTTTTTGGGCAATGTATGGAAGGGACACAGTTTTATGGTCTCTTTGGAATGATCTTAAGCCTTTACCGGCAAAATAAATTTCCGGGAATTGGACAGGTGTTTAGGTATACGCTCCGCGATGAATCCAATCATATAGAACTTTGTCGAAATTTGTTTATGGATCTTATAGAAGAGAATAAAGAAATTTGGACAGATGATTTTAGGAATGAATTACGGGAGGTTATGCGTCAGGCAATTACATTAGAAAAAGAATTTATAGAAGACTGTTTGCCGGTGAATTCTGTTGGTCTTAGCTGTGAAGAGTTCACTCAATATATTGATTATATTGCTGATCGCAGACTCGAAGGCGTCGGGCTTAATCCGTTATCTCCTGGTGTTGATAACCCATTCCCCTGGCTTGCAGAAATGATGGACATTAAGAAAGAGCAAAACTTTTTTGAAGGAAGGGTCACAGAGTATCAAAAATCATCATCTCTTGAGACGGTGAACGATGATGAACTTTAATTGATTTCCATAGATCCATTCAATTATAATACAAATAAGAACCAAAATTTATACTGCTAATATTTACAACTTTACTGTTCTATGATCGGAAGAAATGTTCTAGAAGAAGATATTTTACTTAAGCAATTTGCTCACGCTTCGGACGAAGAGAAGCCCCGATTTAATTGGTCGGATTTTGCTGTTGAAGAGACACCCACGCTTCCTGGCAAACTTCAGATTAAAATAGAAATCGGAGGTCAAGTGAGAGACTATAATGTAGCCGATGTTGCTGATACCGTGGGGGGGGCACTTACTGACCTGTTGCTTTCTCGTAAGGAGAAAAATATTTTCAATGATGAAAATCAGCGTTTAGTTGCGGGCATTGCTCGTTCAGTTACTGAGGATATTGTTGAGCAGACTGAGGATTCAAGTTCTTCTGAGGTGACATACAATTCAGTTGAGTTGACTAAGATTATTGAACGGGCACTCGTTAAGAATAATGCGCATGACGTCGCTCGTTCGTTAATCATGCGTTTACGGAATAATGTTGAACATTCTTCGTCTGATAATGAAACAAAGAATCAGATAATTAAAGTTCTTCGCCGAAATGGCAAGTCAGTTAGTTGGAATCCCCAAAAGATCGAAGCTGCTGTGAGTCAGGCTTTCCTATCCTTACAACTTGATCCTAGTCCGGCTGCTGATGTTGCGCAGGGATTGAATGATAGGATGGGGGAAAGCGAGGTTGGCTTTATTCACATAGAGGATTTGCAAGATAAGGTTCAAGAAGAACTTATGCGCCAAGGACACTTTAAGGTGGCGGAGGCTTATATACTCTATCGGGCTCATCGTGCTTTGTTGCGTGAAGTGGAACGTGTCGAAGAAGAAGAGGCTATTGCCTCGGCTACTGATCCGAGTCAAGATTCTTTGGTATTGGTTCGTAATGAGGACGGGTCAACTCTCCTCTGGGATGGTTCTGATTTACGTAAAAGAATTGAGTTTGCTTCGCTTGAATTAGATCTTTGTTTGAGCGCGGATGAGATAGAGCGAGAATTACGGCGATCCGTCTTTCCTGAAATGAATAGGTCTGATTTGGAGAAGACCATTATTCTGAATTCTAAAAGCTTAATAGAGAGAGACGCCGACTTTTCTAAGTTCGCGGCAAGAATTTTATTAGCGTATATTTATGAAGAGGTGCTTGATTGGAATATCGTTGATGATGGAATAGGGGCTTTGCCTGCTGCTCACCGCAAGGGGTTCAAAGCTAGTATACAAAGAGGAATTGATATAGGTCGTCTCAATAAACGGTTAAGAGAGCATGAGATTGATGCGCTCGCTGAAGCCATTGATCCGGCCGCGGATTTAGACTTCGATTATCTTGGTGTTCAAACGTTATATGATCGTTATCTGATTGTTGATAAGACGACCGAAAAACATCGTCGGCTAGAGACTCCGCAGTTATTTTGGATGCGAGTAGCTATGGGTTTGTTCTTGGATGAGCCAAATGATCGCTTAGATAAGGTCATTAATCTGTATCGTTTATACAAGGGGCGCAGATTTTGCTCTTCTACTCCAACATTATTCAATTCTGCAACTAATCATTCTCAATTAAGTTCCTGTTATTTATATAAGGTGGACGATTCAATTGAATCTATCATGCAACGAGGCATTGCTGAGAACGCTTATCTTTCTAAGTGGGCAGGAGGCTTAGGAGGTTCATGGACAGCAGTTCGGGGAACTGGTAGTTATATACAAGGCACGAACGGGGAGAGTCAGGGAGTGATACCATTTCTCAAATTACACAATGACCAATTAGTGGCTGTGAATCAGGGAGGGAAGAGACGAGGTTCGGGTTGTGCCTATTTGGAGAGTTGGCACATTGACATTATGGACTTCCTTGATTTGAGGAAGAATACCGGTGATGATCGTCGTCGCGCTCATGATATGAATACGGCTAATTGGATCCCTGACTTATTCATGAAACGCATGGAAGCTAGGGAAGATTGGACTCTTTTTCGTTCCAATGAGGTTTCGGACCTACATGAACTTTATGGGAGCGCATTTGAAAAACGCTACATGGAATATGAAGAAAAGGTCAAATCCGGGGAGATTTTTGGAAAAAAAGTACCTGCTATTGAGCTATGGAAACACATGTTAAAAATGCTCTTCGAGACAGGTCATCCGTGGATAACTTTCAAGGATCCATGTAATATTAGAAATCCTCAGGATCATTGCGGAGTAATACATAGCTCTAACTTGTGTACCGAGATTACTCTCAACACGGGTTCTGAAGAAACGGCAGTATGTAACTTAGGATCGATAGTCCTTGATAATCATCTGGATGAGAATGGTGAGATTGATCATGAAAAATTACGGGAGACTATTAACATTGCTGTTCGGGCACTTGATAATGTGGTTGATATTAATTTTTATCCGACAGAAGCTGCTCGCAAAGCCAATCAGCGACACCGGCCAATTGGTCTTGGTGTGATGGGTTTACAGAATGCTCTCTTTCAGAGAAATAACTGTTTTGGATCCGAGGAAGCAGTTGCTTTCAATGATGAATTTATGGAGGCAATTGCTTACTATGCTTTTGAAGCATCTAGTGATCTGGCGAAGGAGTATGAGCCTTATTCTACTTATGAAGGATCTAA
>JABSSR010000171.1 GCA_013213965.1 Verrucomicrobiales bacterium
AAAGATATTGCTCCTATATTTAAGAAGAGTTGCATCGCTTGTCATAATGCAACAAAAGCGAAAGCGAAGCTGAACCTTGAAAATGTTTCATTAATGATGAAGGGGTCTGATAATGGAGAGGTCATTATTCCTGGTAATGCTGACGAGAGTTTGATTTTTCTTCAGGCTTCTCATCAGGAGGAGGATTTCATGCCGCCGCCAAAGAATAAATCTAACGCACCAAATTTGAGTCCCGAGGAGCTTGCTCTACTTAAGTTGTGGATTAATCAGGGAGCTAAAGATGACGATACGTTTGCAGCAGAAAAGAAAGTAAACTTCGCAACTATGAGTGATCGGGTTAAAGCGATTTACTCTGTGGCTGTTTCGCCAGACAATCAATACGTTGCTGCTGGCAGAGGGAATCGAATATTTATGTATCATACACCAACCGGCAAGAGTCTTGGTGAAATAGTTGATCCAGATCTCAAAGGTAAATCAGCTCATATTGATATTGTTGGGAGCTTGGTCTTTAATGGTGAGGGGCTACTTGCTTCCGGGGGATTTAGAAATATTAAGCTATGGGAACGGGCTGATTCCGAGCTGGTGTATGATGCAGAACAGGCTGACAATGTGCCGCTTGTTGCAGGAGTCAGCAGTGATGGTAAATTGTTTTGCGTTGGCGATGAGATTGGTTCTGTTAAGGTTTACATTTCTGAACAAAAGAAAGTGACAACTTTCAAAGATCATGTCACGGCCATAACAGGAGTGGGCGTCGGATTGGATGGGAAGATAATTTCAACGTCGATTGATGGAGTTGTCAGCGCTAGGAAAAGTAGTGAAGAAGCACAAATTGCTACTGTGAAATTATCTTCTCCAATCAATGCAATGGTGGTTATTGACGGAGGGAAGCAAGTGGCTTGTGGTTGCGATGATGGGATAATAAGAATATTGTCTATCGAAATGGCGTTGGAGCAGGTTCATGAGCTTAAAGGTCACACTGCTAAAGTTATTTCATTATGTTCTTTTGGCGAAGATTGGAAGAATTTAATTTCAGGAAGTGATGATTCGACTCTTAGAATTTGGCAAGTTGAAGAGGGCAAGGCAAATCAGCTGAAACAAATCAATAATGAACAAGTGCCTGAAGCGGTAGCGGTTTCAAATGATGGGAAGCGGTGCGCTACTGTGTCTGGAAATTCCAAAATTCGCATTTGGAATATTGATGACGGGAAGCTAATTGCTGATGGGGATGCAGGTTGGAAGTTAATTGGAGAACAAAAATCTAAAGAAATGAAGGTTTCTGTTTTGACGAAGATACGCGATGAAAGGAAAAAGCAATTAGAGGAAAGTGATAAAAAATTAAAGGCGGATCAAGAATCATTAAAGAAGACCCAAGAGGCTGAAAAGAAGTCCATAGAGGAATTAGAGAAAAAGAAGACTGAGCTCGTTTCGGCGAAAGACATTAAGGAAAAAGCTGAAATGGAATTAAAACTAAAAGAAGAAGGGAAAGCCCCTGATCTTAAGGCCGCTGAAGAAGCTGCAAAGAAAGCGACTGAAGCTTTAACTGCAAAAGAAAAAGAAGTTAAAGATGTCGAGAGGAAACAATTAGAGGCAACTCGTAGTCGTGAAATTTCTGAAAGATTGTTAAAAAGGTCAGTCGAGAATAATTCTAAATCAAAGCA
>JABSSR010000172.1 GCA_013213965.1 Verrucomicrobiales bacterium
CAGGGCCGATCGTACTACCGCTGCCGGTTTGGCCCGGAATCCCATCTCTTGTTTTTCTCGGAATGCCTCAGTGTCGGCACGGCCGATGGTGCTATCACATCCTCCCATTGGCTTTAGAAAATATTCAATCATCCCGTTAGTGTCCGGATGATTCACATCGAAACGGTAAAGCTCACCATCAGTTGGTAAATCGATTCCCGAGGACCGTTGTGTATCAAAAATGACCCGTGTCGCATCAATGACGGCCTGCTCTGAGGGTAGGGCCGATAGCCATTGTGGCACGGGATATGATCCGACAGTTGTGGTTAGGATTCTTGGTTTACTCATGGGATAAATTATTCAGGAAAGGTCACGTTCAAAACTTGCAATGTGAGAGGGATCAACTCTTTGGGTCAATTTACTGACAATAACAAAGATTAGCACGTTAAATGTAACTGCCAAGCAACCAAGGTCGATGAGGCGCTTAATGTATTGAATGCCTTCCTCAGAAGAGAAAATAAAAGTCGCCAGCACGACTGCTCCGCCAGTACACATGCCGGCGATGGCTCCGTTGCGGGTCCCTTTACGTATGTAAAGGATGTCAATTGCTGCAGGAACTAACTGACAGGAGAAGGCCATGGCCAGAAAAAAGAATTGGGCAATGGTTTGCAGAAGACCCTTTCCAAAGTCAGTATTTTCTCCAAGAGAAACAATGCCAAGAGCTATTGCAGTCGTGATTATAATTACAATCCGTCCAACCCAGGCACGTTGTTTTTCGGTGGCATTTGGATTAATTCGATCGTAAAAATCTCTCGTAATGACTCCTCCGAGGGCATGGAGGTTACTATCAGCAGTGCTCATTGAGGCGGCCATGATCGCGACCATGATGATTGATACCAATATCACTCCAAGGCCTCCAAGCATTACTGGTAATTGTTCGCTCAACATAAATACCGCAATCTGATCTGGTTTATTAAGTCCTTCAGGCAGGTTCTCCGCGGTCAGTGCTAGATTCGGATCAATGGGTGGATGCACCGCTCTGCCTACCAAACCAACCAGCATCACTCCGAAAAGGAAGCACGCCGGTAAAACGACCGCAAAAATCACAGCGCTATGACGAAGGGTTTTAGAAGATTTTGCAGCGTAAAAACGCATCCATTGTGCTGGCTGAACGATGCTGGCCAGTGAAGCAAATAAGCAGAAAGTGAGGATCCACCATGGGTTCCACTTAGATTCTTGTGGGTCGTGCATTGTGAGTTGCTTAGGGTCAAGTTCAGTGACCTTACTAAAGAAAGGTTCAACTCCCCCTAAACTCACTATTACTGCAAAACCGGCCAGTAAAGCGCCGGACAGAAGTAGAAGACCTTGCAGTACATCAGTCCATGCAACGGAGCGCATTCCGCCTACCAGTACGTAAATGAGAGTGACTAGAGAGAGAGCAGCTGCTCCAAAGTCGAACATGTCCTCACCGAACAGTTGTTGAGCGAGCATTCCGCCGGCCTTGATCTGAATGATGATGTATGGAAGGACATAGAGTATACCCAATACTGCCACCACAAAACGGATTCCAGTTCCACCGTAATATCCTGCTATCATGTCTCCAGGAGTCACATAACCCCTAGCTTGGCCCAGTTTTCTTATTCCGTTCCCGAGCAGATAGACGGCTGCTCCAGCAACTGGTAGATTCAGTGCGAGGAACATCGAGGAAACGCCATGCTCGTAGACTAGGCCGGGAAAACCAAGTAAGGCAACGCCCGAGAAGAAAGTGGCCATGATTGTCAGTGAGGTGACCAGCAGTCCCTGACCCCGTCCCGCAAGGTAATAATCCTCCTCAGTTCCTTTACTTTTCAGGTACCCGAAAATGCCCAGCCCGAGTAGGATTAATAAATAGATGATCAGGACAATTTTCGGGGTATGCCCAAGATCAGTGGATGATGCCAGGATGATCAAATTACTCATTGTCTTGCTCCTTTCCCCATAGCAAACGCGCAGCAACGAGAATCACTGCCGCTTCGACAAAGAACCAGAGAACGGCCCAGACGTACAGGGCCGGCATACCGAACCAGAATTTAGGCTCTGATCCGGGTGGGTTAATCATTAACGAGCCAGGTCCTGGGCCCATGATTAATGCGATTAAAAATATTGCAACCAAGGCAAAAGTCATGGTTCTGTGTTTTTGCTGTTTGTCGCCCGGCATACTGTCTGATAATCTTTTATTTCAAACGAACATGAGTAACTTGTCGATTCTCTATTTGAGTTGCATGCTTATTTGAAAGATGTCAATTACCATAGAAAATTTCGAGTTTCGTACGCGTCCGATGAGAACGCGGTTCCCATTCCGTTATGGGATTGCTGCCATGACTGAGCTCCCGCATGTTTTTCTTTGTATTACTATAGACTTGAACGGAGAAAAGGTTGATGGAATTGCCTCAGAGGGATTACCCCCTAAGTGGTTTACCAAGAATCCATCGACCCGTTTTGAAGAGGATTTACCTCAGATGCACCAGGTCCTGGAGCAGGCTGTTTCTTTTGGATTAAATCAAGAATCGGAATCGGTTTTTGCCTTATGGCAAAAGATTTACAATCACCAGAAGAGTTGGGCTAATACCGAAAAGATCCCTCCTCTCCTTGCTCACTTAGGGACTTCGCTACTAGAGAGAGCAGTCATTGACGCTTTTTGCCGAGGGACCGGATGTACTTTTTCTGAGGCTCTTAGGAATAATCAATTCGGCATCGTATTGGAGTCTATTCATCCAGAGCTGAGAGGATCTGATCCTGTGAAATGGTTACCAAAAGAACCTGAAAAATCTCTCATTGCGCGTCACACTATTGGTCTTGGCGATGCTCTTATTGCAGATGACATTGAGAAGGAAGAACTGTGTGATGATGGACTGCCTCAGGCCTTGGATGACACTATCCGTCACTACGGCCTGACGCACTTCAAGGTGAAATTATCAGGAAATCTGGAATCTGACCTTCCGAGATTAAGAAAAATAGCCGAGATGCTTCGGCAATTGGTCCCGGAATTTCAGTTCACTCTGGACGGCAATGAACAGTATCCAAATGTTATGGCTTTCCGGGAGCATTGGGAACAATTTCTCGAAGATCCGACCTTGGAGCACTTTCTTAGTGATTCGCATCTACTTTTCGTTGAGCAACCCATTCATAGAGACTTTGCTTTGCATGAGTCAGTCAGACAGGAGATAGAATCTTGGGAATCTGGACCCCCGATGATTATAGATGAATCGGACGGTGAATTGGACTCATTACGCAGGGCACTTGAGTTAGGGTATCGCGGAACGAGTCACAAGAATTGTAAAGGAGTGTTCAAGGGGGTTGCCAATGCATGTCTCCTTGAATATATGCGACGAGAAGGAACGGGTCCATGGATTCTCAGTGGGGAGGATTTGGCAAATGTTGGTCCCGTGGCTCTACTCAATGATCTTGCAGTAATGTCTTCGCTGGGCGTTCAACACGTTGAACGTAACGGGCACCATTATTTTTCCGGACTCTCTGTTTTTCCACGATCCTTACAAGAAGATATTTGCTTAACGCATCCGGATCTCTATGCGTGGATCGATTCAGAGTTCGCTTCACTGATCATCGAGGAGGGGTTAATTCTGATGGAATCGATCATTTCTGCTCCTTTTGGTTGTGCAGTGGAATTGTCAGAGGAAATGCTGCATAATTTAGGTGAGCAGGGGCTAAATTCAGGTCAATTCAGTAATTAAATCCTTTAAGATAAGGCTATTTTATTTAGTTTTTTATGGCGGCCAGCTTTTTTTTGGCCAAGCATTTCAATAATAAATAAAACCTATTTAAAAATGACTCGTACAGTAACTCTCCTTATTTTTCCTATAGTGGCTTTTGTATCAGCTGCAATGTTTTCATTTGCTGAAGAAAAAAAAGCGGCACCGCCAATCAAGGCCCTACTCGTTACTGGAGGCGGATACCATGATTACAAGGGTCAGGAAAAAATATTAACAGAGGGAGTCAGTAAAAGATTTCCAGTCAAATGGGGAGTCATTCACAAAGACGCTAAAGGCACAAAGGAAGCTCTCAGCAAAAAAGGGTGGGCCGACGATTATGATATTGTAATCTATAATCTTTGTCATGCGCATGAGACGGATGCTTCGTTCGTGGAATCTCTAGCAAAAATCCATAATTCAGGAAAACCGGCAGTAGCTATTCATTGTTCAATGCATTCATATCATTGGAAAATCCCGGGTGAAACAAAGCACTGGCCTGCAATGCTTGGAGTCACTTCGCCTCGTCATGGAAAGCACGCCCCGATCACGATAACTAACGTTAAGCCAGATCATCCGGTCATGAAAGGATTCCCTAAGAAGTGGGTCACTCCAAAGGGGGAGCTTTACCACATTAAGAAAACCTGGCCAAGTGCCACGGTCCTAGCCAAGGGCTCAATTGATAATGGTAAGTCCACGCATGACTGTGTCTGGGTTAATAAGTATGGGAAGGGGAGAGTATTTGGAACCACGATAGGTCACCACAATGAAACCATGCAGGCAGATGAATATCTTAACCTTGTCAGTAATGGTATTCTCTGGGCGACTGGGCGTGTAAAATAATCTGACTTGATTATTTTTATTCTGTAGTTGCCTCTACTTCTCCCCTGAGGGCAGATTCAAGAGCGTGCCAGGCTAGCGTTGCGCATTTGATTCTCGCGGGAAATTTTCGAACTCCTACTAGCGCGGCCATGTCCCCGTGTTGTGCTAGATCGATTTCCGGTTCCTCATCTCCTGTCAGCAAGGTCTTGGTTTCTTCAATTTGTTTTTCTATTTCACTAACCGTTTTCCCCTGAATCATTGTTGTCATTATTGATCCAGAGGCACGAGAAATGGCGCATCCTTCAGTATTGCAGGCAATTTCATTCACCTCTTCGTCTGATTTTCTGAGATAAACCGTTAGCTTATCGCCACACAAAGGATTGAAACCTTCGGCCTGATGAGTGCATGGAATGAGCGGTTCGCCGTTCCTTGGACGTTTATTGTGAGCAAGAATAATTTCTTGGTAAAGATCACTCAGGTCTTCCATTCAGTTACAGTTGCTCAGGATTCAAATAATGCGCTGATTTCTTTTAGCGCTTCTGTTAATTGATTAATTTCATCAACCTTATTATAAAAAGACAAAGACGCGCGTGTTGTTGCACTGAGTCCCAATCTTTTCATCAGGGGTTGCGCACAATGATGTCCAGCACGAACAGCGATACCTTTTGTATCTAGTATGGTAGCGATATCATGAGGATGAGCCGAATCAATAGTGAAAGACAGGACCGGCACCTTATTTTCTGCTGTTCCAATCAGTTTTATTGAGGGAATTTTTCCCAATGATTCATTGGCATGATTCATGAGGAGAGATTCCTTTTCATGGATCGTTTCCCAACCGATGTCGTTGATGTAATCAATTGCTGCTTTGAGCCCTATCGCTCCACTGATGTTTGGGGTCCCGGCTTCAAACCTCTCTGGAGAAGGGCGAAAAGTGGTTCCATCAAAGCTGACAGTTTCTATCATGTCACCCCCTCCCTGGTAAGGAGTCATCTTATTGAGAAGTTCCTTACGTCCGTATAAAACTCCGAGACCATCAGGCCCAAATATCTTGTGGGATGAAAAAACATAAAAATCACATTCTAGATCCTGCACGTTCACTTCCTGATGAGCTACGGCCTGGGCTCCATCGATGAGGACGGGTATTCCTTTTCGATGTGCGATCTCTACCATCTTCTTGGCCGGATTAATTGTTCCTAGTGCATTGGACGCATGTACGAATGCCAATAATTTTGTGCGTTCATTCAGTAATGATTCGAATTGATCAAGATCCATTTCACCCTCGTCTGTGATTGGTGCTGGAACGACCCGTGCTCCATGTTCACCAGCTATTAACTGCCAAGGGACAATGTTAGCATGGTGTTCCATTTCTGTTATTAATATTTCATCATCTGGCTCAAGTTTTTCATTACAGAAACTTCTCGCGACAAGATTAATTGCCTCGGTTGCCCCGCGAACAAAAATAATTTCATCGTCATTCTCCGCATTGATAAAATTAGCCACGCATGACCTTGCTTCATCGTATAATGTGGTAGCATTCATGCTCAGATAGTGAACACCGCGATGAATGTTGGCATTCTCCTTAGACAGGAAATCAGATAAGCGGTCTATGACGACTTTTGGTTTTTGAGTCGTGGCGGCATTATCGAGATAAATTAACGGTTTCCCGTTAATCTCTTGGTTAAGGATCGGGAAGTCTTTTCTGATGTCTGTATCTTCTTTCATTTATCCGACTCTCTTTAAATGAACCTTACGATGGAAAGATTCAAACGGATTTCTTAGTTTTAAGGTTTAGTATTGTTTGTTTCTTAGGTCTATGGGAGCTTTAAATATAGTATATGTCTGAGTCAAAAGTCTTAATTATTGTGGGTGATGCCAGTGAGACGCTGGACACAATGTATCCTTTTTATCGCCTTCAGGAAGATGATTTTATTCCTGTAGTGGCCGGTCCAGAGAAAAAGTTATACCAGATGGTGATGCATGAAGTGAAGCCGGGATGGACCATTACAAAGGAGTGGGAAGGATATACGATACAGGCAGAGGTGGCCTTTAATGAAATTAATCCTGAAGAATATATTGGTATTTTCTTCAGCGGGGGACGGGCCCCTGAATACATAAGAGATAATCCGGACCTGATAAGGATAACGCAGTGGTTCTTTGATAATGATAAGCCCATTGCCAGTGTCTGTCATGGTGTTGAGATACCGGCACGTGCTGACAGGGTTCGCGGCAGGAGAATGGCCACGGTTCCAAAGTGTCAGTTCGACCTTGAAGTGTGTGGTGGAATTTTTGTAGATGAGCCATGTGTAGTGGATGGTAACCTTGTTTCCGGAAGAACATTTCATGATAACGGGCACTATCTTGGTCACTGGATAAAAATGCTCATTGATGAGAGAGAGAAAATTGCATAAGCAGATGGTTATTTGAATAATGAATCGTAGAAATGCCATAAGATCGATAGGATCATTGGCCGGGAGCACTGCTGCAATTTCCCCGCTCATTGCGAAACCAGATAAGTTTCGACTCCGCTATATACTTTCATCAGCGATGTATGGTTATATGTCTCTTGACTCTATTTTATCTCAAGTTTCTCTGACCGGCTCCGAGGCCATTGATGTGTGGTGCAAAGTTCATGGAAACCAGAGGGAACAAATAGATAAAATGGGGTACGTGGCTGCTAAGAATTTGTTAGCGGAAAATAAAGTTAAAGCTGCAG
>JABSSR010000173.1 GCA_013213965.1 Verrucomicrobiales bacterium
CCCTATCTTATGCACTATTACCGTGTCAATTTTGATGGATCAGGGTTCACGGCACTGACGGGAGGGAATGGATGGCACAACATCAGTTACTCTCCTGATCGAAAATATATAATTGATCAGTATTCACGCGTAGACATGGCGCCGGTCAATGAGTTGCGTCGCGTCTCGGACGGGAGTCTTGTGTGCGAATTAGAGAAATCCGATATCACCGAGCTTGAATCGAGTGGGTGGAAAGCTCCTGAGGTTTTCAGGGCCAATGGGCGTGACGGGAAGACCGGTATCTGGGGCATAATTGTCAGGCCCAAGGACTTTGACCCGAAAAAGAAGTACCCCGTCCTTGAGGACATGTATGCGGGCCCCCATGATTCCTACGTGCCTAAACAATTTAGTGCTGGTAGGCGTTTTTCTTCGTGGACGGACATGGGCTTTGTGGTTGTCAAAATTGATGGAATGGGAACTGCGAACCGCTCCAAAGCCTTCCATGATGTTTGTTGGAAGAATCTTAAAGATGCCGGTTTTCCTGACAGGATTTTGTGGCATAAGGCCTATGCTGAAAAGAATCCATGGTACGATATTTCAAGGGTAGGTATTTATGGGGGATCAGCCGGGGGTCAAAGTTCGACCGGGGCACTACTCTTTCACCCCGAATTTTACAAGGTCGCCGTATCATCCTGTGGATGCCATGATAATAGGATGGACAAGGCCTCCTGGAATGAGCAGTGGATGGGATATCCGGTAGGACCTCATTACTCAGAATCATCTAATATTGATAATGCTCACCGACTACGTGGGCGTTTGCTTCTGATCGTTGGCGAACTGGATAACAATGTTCCACCAGAGTCAACTCTCAGGCTCGCCGATGCGCTCATCAAGGCGAACAAGGACTTTGATATGATTGTCGTTCCTGGAGCAGGGCATGGTGGAGGAGGCCGGCACGGAGACCGAAGGCGCAAGGATTTTTTCCGTAAGTATTTGCTGGGCATTGAGCCTCCAAATTACAATCTGGCTAACTAAAAATACGTTGCGTGGATACCGTAATTAAAGAGATCAGAGCCGAGGATCGCAGGTTTGACCTGTTGGACGGGGCCGGTTCTGATGCCGTTCACAAAGATCCTCAGTACGGTTATGGGGTTACTCGGCTCATCAGTTCGGATTCACAATGCTCTGGAACGGGCATTGCTTATACTCTTGGAGGAGGCACCGATCTGGTCAGTTCTGCAATTAAATTGCTCTCAGAGCCACTCATTGGTAAGGAAATTGAGGAGTTGATGTCTGAATTTGGTGCCTTCCAGCGTTCCATCGCTGAGCATCACCAGATCCGGTGGCTTGGTCCTCACAAGGGCGTCATTCACCTTGCTTTGGCCTCTATTACCAATGCCTGTTTTGATCTATGGGCTAAGTCTCGCGGAGTTCCTCTATGGAAATTACTCTTGGACTTGAAACCTAAAGAAGTGATTGGACTGATCGATTTTTCTTATCTTGAGGAGGTCCTCACCGCAGATGAGGCTCTTGCCATTCTGAAAGAGAAATTACCGACAAGAAAAGACAGGGAAGGTCTACTCAATGAAGGATATCCAGGCTATGACACCTCTGTTGGATGGTTCGCATACAGCGATGAGCGGATCATGGAGAATGCTCGCAAGGCCATGGACAAGGGCTTTACCGCAATGAAACTTAAAGTTGGTTCTCCTGAACCGGAACGGGACATAAGAAGAGCCACTTTGGGCCGTGAAGCAGTGGGTGACTCTGCCAAAATCATGGTCGATGCGAATCAGGCATGGTCACTGCCAAAGGCCTTGAAGGTTTGTGAGCAAC
>JABSSR010000174.1 GCA_013213965.1 Verrucomicrobiales bacterium
AAAGCATCAGAAGCTCCACCACCTGCGCCTAGTCCAAGGTCAATTGCTGCACCATCAGCCGCAGTCCCAGATTCTGGATTTGCTCCTCCTGTTACATTTGAATTGACTGGCTGACCAGCTGGATCAATCAATCGTCCAGTAACAAAGATCATGAGGTTCTTCTTGAAATGTTGCTCAGAGTTGGTCCTGAAGAATCTTCCTATGAGTGGGATATCACCAAAGAGTGGCACCTTGTCCTGAACGTTTTGTACGTCCTCGCGAATTAACCCTCCAATTGCGACCGTTTGTCCGTCCCAGATTGTAACCGAAGTAGTTAATTTCCTAGTTGAGAAAACAGGCTGCTCGATACGGTTCTCAGTAAGGACGATCGTCGTTGGCTGACCGAGAGCATCAACTGCCCCTGTCTGAATTGGACTTCCGTAGTTAATAAAACCCTCAAATTCTGTGACCTCGGGAGCAATGTTAAGCTCAAGAGTAAATCCATCAGCACCTACAACAGGATCCACCTCAAGAGTCACACCTACTGGCCTCATTTCAAATGATGTTGGGTTCGCTGGTGTTACTGGGAATCCTCCCGCAGCTCCACCACCACCACCGCCAAGACCACCTAGACCACCTAGTCCACCGCCAAGGCCGCCTCCCTGAATTCCTCCACCGAAGAACTCCTGTGGGATTTCTGGTGGATCATATTCTGTCGGATAAATGAACTCTCTGATGATCTCGATTTTTGCTCTTTGTCCTGAACGTGTCACGATACTTGGAGCAGTCATCAAATCAGCACCTTTTTTCTGATTGAGCGCACGTATCACTACCTGGAATTGTGGATCAGTCAGTACTCCACCCACGCCGAAAATGGCAGGTGAAATATTGCTCGTAAGAAGTTTTTCCTGGAGTAAACCGTCAATCGCATTGCTTTGTATTCCGTCCAAGCCAAAGCGCAGTCCTGCTGTTACGGGGAACCTGCCTGTTGGCACTGGAGTCGTTCCACCACCTGGCGGCACAAAAGTGTAATCATTTCCTGGTGACTCACCTCCGCGCTGATTGCCTAGTGTTCCACCGCCTCCAAAGATTCTATTGCTGCCAGGGGCATTGAACTGACCCAGCATCCAGTCAAATCCAAGTTCATCCAAATTTGTCTGAGTAATCTCAACAAATTTGGTAGTGATCCAAACTTGAGAAGCGACCGCTTTTAGCAACTCTTGAACGAGAACCTCGATGAGTTCCATGTTATTTTGTGTGTTTCTAGCAACAAGAGTTGATGTTCTAGGATTAAAGAAAGCACTAGCGCCTTCAGGGAATGTGATCCCCTGTGACATGAGAATCTCCTTAGCTGTCTGACGTGGTTTCAGGGCTGTCCCGCCATCTCCACCGCCAGTTGCAAATGGGTCATCGACAACGTCTCCGCCTCCTGCACCACCACCATCACTGGCAGATGAAAGAAAGTCCGGAGGGACACGGAAAGTTCTAGTGTAGAGATCGCTAGTTCCCTGCCAGAGCGGGACAATAACAACTGTGTAAGGCTCAATTTTATACTTCATGCCTGCACCTTCTGCCACGTAGCGGAGAGCCTCAGCGAGCGGTACATTAGTTAAGCGAAGACTAATTGTCTGCTCCTCTACAGGGACTGCCCCTTCAGGACCAGCTGCTGACTGTCTACGCACAATATTGACACCCTTCTCGGCCTCGTCAGTTTCAAATGGATCATGCTCTCTACTCTTCTGTCGCAAAAACTCAATGGCCTCGTCGACTGTAGCCTCATCAAAAAGAACTGTTGGAATAATTGTTTCACGAAGCTTACGTGCAATGTATTCACGACCGGTCGAATCATCACCTCCTCCGCCAATGTCACGACCCTCGACTGAGAGAAGAGGGACCTGAGTCTCCCACGCCTCGTCGACATGACGCATCATACGACTGCGCGTGTGCGCCCTTGTAGTCTTGTGATAATCTCTACGAGCTTTTTCAATTTCTTCTTGCCCTCTACGCGCCGCAGTATTGTACCGATCAATTCGCAGGACCGCATCGTACTGCTTTTCAGAATTATCAAAGTCTCCAAGATTAAAATAGCCCTTCGCCACTTTGAGCAAACGATCAACTTCAGCAACGTTAGTTACGTGCTCCGGACTCAATGCATGGTTGTACCATTCAGGATCCTGCAAACGGATCATAATCTTCTTGGCTTCAGGATGGTCTGGAGACACTTCGTCCACAAGCACTGCATCAAGCAATTCTTTGGCCTCTTCACGACGACCCTCTGTCGCACGTTGATGAGCCAGCTTTACACTAACATCAGCAAAGAGCTTAGTTGCCCTGTCACGCTTAGATTTCACGAGAGGAGCCCTTGGTATATTTTCAAGCGCTGCTTTATATTTTGCGCGAGCACCATCGAAATCATTGTCTGCTTCAAGTGCCTGACCCTCATCGAGTGAAATCTCGGCATCTTTAACACGTTGCAAACGGCGGACCATTTCTCGTTCGGCAATGTCGCTGAGAGTTGTTGCCGCGGCAGAATCTTCTTCAGCTGAAGCCGCATTTTCTTTAGCTGAAGCAGCATCGCCAATCGGACCAGCATACAAATTCGCAGTGCAAATCGAAGCTGTTATGAAAGCAACACTAAACCCTTGTTTAAGGAACTTGGTTAGGAGTGATGAGGGAATCATAGGTACTATTTTATAAAATTCTGATATTGGGGTTCTTTAGCTAGCAAACGTAACTTATAGAGGTGATTTAGTCTATTTGGAAAGGCGAAAATGTGCAATTAGGCATTTTTCTTTCCGGCTGATATAGTTATGTCCTGTGGAGATGCCCCATCCGGACCTGTTTTACGGAGTTTTACACCCTTTTCAAGAGTTCCTTGAAGTTCAATAATTTCGTATTTTGCTCCTGGTTCAGTCGATAATTCAAAACTTTCACCGACTTTTAATGGTCCTAGTGTGGCTTCACTGCCGGGCAATTGAAAATCAATGACTGCATAGTAAATGGTTTCAAACTTTGGTTTCTTGTACTCAAGTTGAAATTCTTTGCCAGAGGTTTTATCTGCGATGGTGAGTAAATGGGCAGGGGCAGGAATGCCACCGGCCCCTCCCGGTACCGTTTTCTTTTCAAAGGTGGTTATCTTATAACGATCTTCATGGCCTGGATGAGTCCCAAACTCTGTATTCATTTTAAGGAAATGTGACTTTCTTCTGGGAGGAATTCTAGGTGGATCTGACTCATAACGAGTTGCCTCTTCGCGAACACCAAACTCCCCTTCAGGATTATCACCGGTCCTATATATCAAAGCGTAGGTGTCCTGTTTAATTTCGGAAAGAGTTAGTTTAATGGCGTAACTGGGGTGACTCTCCGGATCAGTCGGGTCAGTTTTCCCTCCTTTAAACTCTTCTAAAGTAGTGTAGCCATCCTTATCATCATCAAGTGCGAGAAGATCATTTCTACCCACATCGACTCCATACTTGAATGCCCATGAATTTTCCAGCGGAGGCCGGATCATTGGAGCATTGGGATCAAGTAAGTCAATCTCCTCATCATTTTTCACCCATATCGGAATGGAGCGGGTAAGAGGGAGCGGTTTCTGAGGCACCCCTTCGAGTGTCGGAGTTACCCACTTAAGGTTCCTTTGTAAATGGTCAATCGTTTCCTGGATCCCATCTGCACTTGCTTTACCGTATTTGTCATCATTCCCATCTTCCTTGATGCTTACCTCAAAGTCATTATTAAGCTTCACGTAACCCTTAACCCAAAGAGTCCCTAAGACTCCCGTAACGATCACAACAAAACCAAGAATCATTTTATCGTAGTGTTTGCTCATTGATTTAAATCTTATTTAATTTACAGAATTATACTCTTTCAGTCTCTTTTAAGACTTGGCTGTTTTATTTTTTTCCTCTTCCTCGCTTCCCTCATTTCCCTTAAAAAGGACAGCATCAATTACAATTCTGGCCCGCATTTTCTCATTTCCGAATAGTACGGCAGCATCAATCATCGATGTGTTTCCGTCCTCATCCGGGACAGCGCCGGGGACTGGCACGGGAAGGCTCCTTTCTCCGACCCGCGGACTAGTCTGGGTCTCATTTTCGATCCGAAGCTTTCTGACCCAAAGAAAATTATCCTTATCTGAAGCAAGACCATTCAAGAAAGCAGTGAGTGATTCATAACTGCTTGTGATCTCTGTCGTGAACCTGTACGTCTCCATCACTTCATCAGCACCAATCATTGGGTTGTCGGAGGGCTTGTTTCTATCTAACTTTTTCTTCGGCTTTGACCCATCCTCCTTTGGCTCCTCATTCTCTTCTTGGAACTCATCCCGAATAAATTCATCAATCGAATCGATGCCTGAATCGGCAGCAATCTTAATGAATTGCTTAGTCGCATTCAGCTGCCATTCGAGTCGGCCTATCGCTCCTTTCATGAACGGCTTTCCCTGTTTATAAGCGTCTAGTCCAAAAGCGAAATTCTCAGGCAGGATCAACTTCTTTTTATTAGCCATGGCTATGATAGCCTCACTCTCCTGATTCATGACCTGACGAAAATCCTGCTCCTCTAAATCCTCTTTAAGTTCTGCCTGCCCCTCGAGCACCTTCGCCTTGAGCTTGTTAACGGCGCCGACATATGAAGTGACTCTCTTTTGTTTTTCTATTGAATTAGCTTCATTAGGAAAAAGTGGCCTATTTTGCAAGCCGTTCACACTCCTCTGTTTGTCTGTAAAGGAGATTTTCAGTTCATTGAAATTGCTACGTCCTTGATAGATAAAAAAACCAAGGCCTAGGGTCCCGGCGATCATGATTATCGAATATATTTTCAGGAAACTAATGTTTTTCATCCTATTTAATTAAAAGGTTATTTTTCCTCGATTCACTAGCGGTTACTTCGCTTTGTTTGTATGTATGGGTTCAATTAAGGGAAGATCATAACGGACCACACCTGCGTATTCATTATTTCCCGCTTCTACGACTGCTCTATTACTTATATTCATTTCCTTCACGTCGAATATGGGACTGTCTTTTAATCTTCCCTCAAATCCATAAAGGCTCTGAGAAGATTCACGAAACATTCCATACAAACGGAAATGGGTAATAACGTTAGGATCTGGAGCCGCTGCATTCCTCTCTTTCTGTGTCTGTTTCTGTGTCTTTGGGAATTTGCCACTAATATCTTTCTCCCCTAATTTGGTTGTATCTTTTAGCGGAGAGCCTTGGAATAGTGGTTCCACTTGCACGAACCAAACATTATCATTTTGAACAATAGAATTAAGATGATTCAAGATCTCAATGTGAGCTGTCCTGCCTTTGATCGCTGCCTCAATGGGCCTGGCTTCAGCTGTTGCCTTTTCCTCTTTCACTACTTGATCATCAATCTCTGCAGCATAAGTATCCAAGACAGCCTCCGCACTACTGTACTTACTTGATTGACTCTTTGCTATGCTTTTACCTTTATTAAAGTAAAAGCCCCCAAAAATTAGCAAAATGAACCAGCAAGCTGCTGCTGCAAACAAGAACGGCTTCCTTTTATCCAGGTCCCTCCTTGCTAAAATGTCAGATGGAGCAAGGTCAATGGAAACATTTTCAGAGCCCAAATCTCGCAAAGCCAGTCCTACAAGCTCACCCAAATTATGAGCATCTTTTCCTATCTCATCAGCATCCACTGCGGAGCCGACTCCAACATTGGATAGTGCATTGAAGTATTCGACTTCAAATCCCAATTTTTCAGCCAAGAACTCTTTCAGGTATGGAAGCGCAGCACTTCCTCCGCAAAGATAAGCGACTGCGGGAGAACTTCCTCCAGCCTGTCTGTAATTGCCCGTGGTACGCATAATCTCCGAATGGAGTCGCGTCATTGTGGTACGGATGACTTTTGACATTGCAGCAATTCCTGGATCTTCATGGTCCGCAACAGCTCCACCGAGGGACACGAATCCGTCCTGCATCTTGCGCTCTTCGGCGTCAGCAAAACTCATATCAAATTCCTTAGCAATGGCCGAACTCGCAGCAGCGCCTCCTACAGGCACACTTCTAGTGTAAATTCTATTCCCTTCAACATAAATGAGATCCGTAGTGCGCGCACCCACATCGATGAGGAGTGAAGCATTATCCGTATTAGGATAACTAAATTTGAAGGCATTACACAATGCCACAGGAGCAACGTCAACTCCCCTGCCAACTAATGAGGCGTCCTCTACGGCTTCATTTATTTCATCTATAGCATCATTCTTGATAGCAACGAGAAGAACTTCGATCCCTTCATCGGAGGATGAAACGGTCTGGAAGTCCCAAGTGACCTCTTCGATGGGGAACGGAACATTTTGCTGCGCTTCAAATTCAACGAGCTCTTTTAGCTCAGAACCTTCCAGTTTCGGCAATGTAACAAAACGCGTAAAGACTGCGTGCCCAGAGATTGTGTAATAGGCATCACTCCCAAATAACTTGAGGCTGGAGGTTAATTCTTTTACCGCCGCAGCTACTTGAGGGATTCTTGCTGAATCAGCGGCAGGGTCACCTACTAAATATTGATAAGCATAGTTCTGAAGGATCAGATTTCCCTTTGATAAACTGAAACGAGCCATGGTGACCCTTTGAGATCCTATGTCGAGTGTAACTATCGATTTTTTGTCAGCCATTTGATGAATTGTATAGCGTTTGATCGAGTTGATTTATTGAACGTTTGTTTTGATTTCTTTAAAATATTAGTCACGCGTTTCTGCATAGCTATCATACCATAGGTATGCAAACGGAGTCTTGCTTTTGGGACGCAACATACTTGTGTCTGTAGGAGCTTCTTTATTTTGCCACCACCTACTTGATTTACTATCAGTTGCATCTCCGCCGATTATATCTCCTGAGTGCACCTCAACAGCCACCATAAGATCACGCGGATTTGGTTTTTTCCCTTTACCGTAAATTCGGGCCAGGGAATTAGGTGAGAGGAAAACGGATGAATGCAGCGTCTCTCCCTGGAGTAAGTCAACATGATTAATTGTCGCCGTGTAGAGCTTTTTATATTTAGGTTGAGCCGATTTTGGTAAAACAAAAAAGCGAAATTCAACCGCCTCTATAAAGTCCTCTCTTGAGTCCGAACTAATCTTAAAAGAAACATCTATCTGGATCCAATCCTTCCGTTCAGATTTTGGCTCTTTGATACCACTTCCAACTTCAAAGTCAGGACTCTTGGCCGCGACCCGCGTAATATTAAGTATCGTCGCTTTCTGAGCTGAGACAAAAGCCGTTGAAAATAGCAAAATTAAAGGAGTAAGGATAATTACGAAACGGGACATGTTATTTATTTTTGTGTATTGTTCTACAGAAACAGAGCAAATCTGTGGTGCTTTTGGCGGATGTTGGGGGGTGAAGTGAATAGCTGATTTTTTAACTATAATCAAGATATCATTACAAAATCAAGTATTCAGGCATCGAATCCAACATCCAGTTATAAAAAATATAAAAAAAATTAAGATTCTAAGCTTGATCGAAGAAAAGATCCCGAATCAGCAATTTATCTTATCATCTTGCGCCCCTCTTAAAGAGAACCGCAGGAACCGTTTTCAAAAGTATCTTTATATCGAGCCACAATGACCACCCATCAATATAATCAAGATCAAGTTTTACCCACTCATCGAAACTCGTTATTTTACTCCTGCCAGAGATCTGCCATACACATGTGATCCCAGGCTTCATGCTCAGCCTTCGCCGATGTGAGGATTCTTGGATCCTTTCAACCTCATCAACTGGAAGGGGCCTAGGACCCACTATACTCATGTGCCCCAGTAAAACATTTAAGAGTTGGGGCAATTCATCGATGCTCCACCTGCGAAGAAAATCTCCAAAAGGAAAAACTCGAGGATCGTTTTCGATTTTAAATACCGGGCCGCTCATTTCATTCATTCCAATTAACTCTTTCTTCTTTTCCTCTGCTTCAGCAACCATCGTCCTAAACTTATACATCCTAAACGGTTTTCCGTTCCTTCCTCCACGCTCCTGCCTAAATAGAATCTTCCCATCAGGTGAGGATAATTTAATGCCGATCATTGCAATAATCCACAGAGGTAAAGTTGCTATTATAATCAAAATAGCCAAAATCCTATCGACACCCCCCTTAATTAACATTGCCCAGGTAGCTTCCGGAGCACTCCGAAACACCATCATCAGACTTCCACCAAACGCATCCAGACTGGGTCGTGCTATTGTCGTTTCAATGAAGTCGGTAGACAACCAGACCTCAACACCTTCAACTTCACACTCGTTCACTGCTGCCTGAACCTTCCCAAAACTCACATGCTTGGCAGCAAAGAAAACTCTATTAACTGAATATTCATGAAGAGATTTAACCAGGTCCTCAGACTGGGAATTCTCCAAATTAATTTTTTTAACCACTTTCAAACCAAAGGAAAGTTCAGATTTGAGCTTATCTTCAAAATTCTTCATCTCTTCAACATCACCCACTAAAATCACTTCTTCTTGCCACTTACCCAAATTGACCTGCCTCCGAATAAACTTTTTCAACAAATACTCCTTTGCTAAAAGCATCCCTCCTCCTATTAAAGTTAATAAAATTAAAACACCACGGCTCTGCGCTCCCTTTTGAAAAAAGACAACACAGCCACCGATCAATACCCCAATGATAATAAGTGTTTTTGCGTACTGCTTTAGTGAAAGCAGTATCGTTTTTTGTAATGGATGATGGTAATAGCCAGTTATTTCTAAAACTAACGGGGTGAACGGCACAATAATGAACATGATCCAAATAAAGTCCTTAAAAGCTGGAATCTTTACATCGTCGGGCCAAATTCCTCCATAATTATCATAACGCAGCTTATGAGAAATCCAGAAAGCAATGACTATCACCAAACCATCAGTGATTTGGTTAAGCTTTAGATTAATTTCCTGTTTCCGCCCAAGCATTGATGCTTTATCTAATTGTATGGTTAATTAATAAACAATGACCCACGTACCTATTAGGTAATAAAAACAAAACTCTTAAATCATGGAAAAGTCAATTTTCTTGGAACAGGCAAACATTGTAATTCCAATTGTTGACAAATATTCATTGGAAAAAATCTCATCCACAGAAGATTCAGATCAATTTGATGTTGTCGAAGTACGTATTGATCTACTGATGTCGGTCCCTGACCTCAAGCAAAAGATATCAAAAATTAACACTCCAGTCCTTCTCACATGCAGGCATCCAGACGAAGGGGGAAACGAAGAGTTCAGAGATCCCATAAAAAGGCAAAGCGTGATCGCCCCGTTAATCCCGTACGCATCAGCTATTGATATTGAAATCGATCAGGCCGAACCCATGCAAAAATTACTAACATTAGCCAAATCGGAAGGACTGTTAATTGTTCTTTCTTCTCATAATTTTGACACAACTCCAGACACAAAACATCTCCAAGATAAAGTAAATGAAGGCTATGAAAAAGAAGCCGACGTTGTGAAAATTGCAGCAACAACAAATGACATCACGGATATCATCAACCTTATGAATCTCTTTAATTTGTTTGAGTCGCATCCACTCTCAATAATGGGAATGGGCCGTTTAGGAATGGCCTCTCGTCTGTTAGCTGCACAGTGCGGATCTGTCCTGAATTACGCCGCCCTTGAATCAGTAAATGTACCAGGACAATGGGAACTAAATGATTTTAAGAAAGTTCTTGGAATCGCAAACAAAATCTAGGCAGCCATTCAATCCTCAATAATTTCAATCGGAGCGTTCGGTAATGCCCTAATGAACGCTTTACCATATTGTTTTAGAATGATCCTATTATCCAAGACAACCACAATCCCCTCATCTGAAGAAGAACGAATCAATCTGCCAACTCCTTGCCTTAATTTTAAAATAGCTTCAGGAACAGTGTATTCTAAAAACGGATTCCCCCCGCTATCTTCAATCGCCTCCAATCTCGATGCTGTCAGAGGATGATCCGGCACAGCAAACGGTAGTCTTGTAACGATCACATTAGAAAGAGCGTCCCCCGGTACATCTACGCCAGCCCAAAAACTATCGGTCCCAAACAAGATACTCGAAGGGTCCTCTCGAAAAACATGCAGCAACTTGTTTCTCGGCATTCTTTTCCCCTGAACTAACAGCTTATATCCCATGTTCTTAATTTTATCCTCCATCTTCATAGCAACCGAATTCATTAATTTGTAACTCGTGAATAGAACGAATGCTCGGCCATTTGATCTTTCTACAAAATACTCTATCCAGCGAATCAAGTCAGATTCGTACCCCTCGGACCTTGGATCCTGGATGCTTTTCACCAAATAAATCCTCATCTGCTTTTCATAATTAAAAGGACTCCCAATCCTAACAGAATCAACAGATTCAGCGCCGACTCTATTTTTGAAGTATCCTATCACCTCTTTGTTTTCACCCACGGATAAGGTTGCGCTCGTTAATACACATGCGTTCTTTCTGTTGAAAAAAAGTTCATTCAACTCATCAGACACATCACTTGGAGCACTGTTCAGCACAAGATTATCGCCAGAACTCTTGGATCTCTCCACCCAATAAACATGACCACCAAGGGATTGCTCTAGGAAAGCATTTATTGAAATACGCCATTCCTTGATCCTCCTTGCAAATTCAAGGATCTCAATTCGATTTGAATCATTAGTTATTTTTTCTGCAGCGATAGAAATGTTCTTTTCAAGTATCAGAAAATGTTCCGTGACAGAATCCTCTACTATTCCTCGGTCACGTATCCTGTATTCATTTCCCCAAGAACTGAATTTGCAAGACGATTCAATCAAATCAAAGAAATCAGAAACAGCGTCATTCAGTGCAGCAACACATTGAGCCCCATCAGCATGTCTTATGGCCTGGAACATCCCTCTCTTCCTTTTCACGTCATACAAACGATTAAGATCAAAACGAATTCCCGCCCGCGAAATTCTTAATCCTAATTGCTTTGCCGCCACATTTTCCAACGTATGAGCTTCATCAATGACAAGGAAATCTCCAGGAAATATGAATCCTTCTCCAATGTCATCAGACCCATCATTTGCTCCCATCATAGTGAAGAGGAGAGTGTGATTAATGACAACGATGTCAGCCATTGCCGCTTGCTTTCTTATTGCCTGGTAAAAACATGCACTGTCATGACCGCAGGTCCTAGGCGTACATATATGGCTCTCGCTGCATACCTGAGACCAGACTCTCATGGACGGCTCAAAATCCATATCGCTGAGAGTCCCGTCACGAGTATCCTCAGCCCAGTCCCTCACAGCATCGAGCTCATCAAGATCATCCATTCCAAAAAGATCAGAACCATTGGAAAGGGCGATCTTTAGTCTTCTCGGGCAAAGATAGTTTCCTCTACCTTTCAACAGAACCACACTGAACCCATTTTCAATCAACTTTCCCAACAGAGGGAGGTCCTTGTCCACGAGTTGCTCCTGGAGGTTAATCGTGTGAGTTGATATTACTGCTTTGCGGTCATTCTCCAAAGCAAAATTCACTGCTGGCGCAAGATATGCCAACGACTTACCAACTCCGGTCCCGGCCTCAACAATTAGAGGAGAAGATGAAATCAGCGCTTCAGAAACGGCCCTTGCCATATCTTGTTGTTGAGGGCGAAATTCGAAACCTCCTGACATTGACAGAATTCCATCTGGGCCAAAGAATGAGACCATCCTTTCAGACAATCCTTGCACCCTCTCTTCTGAATCGGAAGTTGATCGAGTCATCAACCCTTTTCTTGGCTTGGTGGGATTTTGCTATGGCCTGAAATCTTATTGGACAATTTTTCTATCAATGTGGAGCCGAGAGGAATAACGAGAATCGCCCCAATAACAATCAATGCAAGTATGGCTCTATTGACCCAGATTCTTCCATCTCTACTTTCAGAATTGCCACGAACACCTACTGCCACAAAAGTGATTGAAGCTCCCAGGATAATAAAAACGACATTTGTCGCAAAGAGCAAAGTTGACCCGCTAGCAATTTCAGGGTCGCCAAGAGCAATCCCGATGCCGGCTGTAGCAATTGGCGGAACTAATGCAGCAGCTATAGCAACACCTGCCAATGCGGAAACTAACTTAGGCCTTGAAAAACAATAAGCTGCTGCCATGCCGGATAAAAATGCTATCAAAAGATCAGCAATGTCAGGGTTTGTTCTTCTAAGAATTTGGTCTGTGGCTCCATAAAAGATCCCAAAAAATCCAAGAAAAACACCAATCAACAGTGCACTAAAATAACCGAAAAGAACTGACTTAAGACAATCTATCATTAATGTTTTATTTCCCTGAACAAGAGAAAGCCCTGCCCCGAGGATCGGCGTCATCAATGGAGCCACTAACATTGCTCCAATGATGACCGGGGAACTGTCAAGCATGAGTCCAAGCGAAGCGAGCGCAGTAGAAAAGCAAATCAAAGCAACAAAATCAAAGCTCCATTGCGCATTACTTTCGATACTCTCAAAGAGATCAACTCGTGACTTCCTATCCAGTTGAGGAACCCTCACATTGAAATAATTCCTAACGCGAACTCTTAATTTTTCACTTAAGCGAGAGGCTCCATGAAATACTCCGACCGCAACATTGCCATCTTCCTTGAGTAATCTGTCAGGCAATGTACCAAAAAATGAACGATGTAGAATTCCAGATTCTGATGCTCCAAGTAACACTAGGTCATATCCCCCCTCAGAAGCTTCTGAATGAATAGATGCGCTCACGTCATTACCCACAACTACAATAGACTCAATCTTGTTCGAATCCTGAACACAGCCACTCTTAAGCAGAATATCATTCAACCGTTTTTTTCCAACCTCCTCGGATAATTCATGAATGTTCTGCTCGATAAACAGTGGAACTAATTTTCCATCATCATCACCCTGAGCCAACTCCTCAGCAAACTTAAGAGCTTTAAGTGAGTGCCTTCCACCGGATGTTGGTAATAAAATTTTACCGCCGCCCAGACCTCCATCTGCAGGAAACCTCAGAACAATACTGTCGCAAATTCCTAAACTTAATATTTTTCTTACCAAGTCAGCCCGTCTTCCCCTCCTCGCTGTCGGATGATCAATTAGAAGTAATCTTGAAGAACTTGATTTTAGATGATCCTTGAACCGTTCCTCAGCCTCCTCAATACTCACAATGACGTCAGCCGCTTGCAAATCTCCTCCAGACTTTAATGAAGCATCAGAAGAGGCTCTAAGAAAATTCTCATTATTTTGAACGCAAAAAACCTTCAACGGCTCATCAAGGGACAGAGCAATTGATGCTGACCAACCTCTCATCTCATCGATGTTCGATTCATCAAGAACAATTGCTAGAACAGACATTCGGTTCGTTTTAAGATCTATTTAGGGCGAAACCAGTAAAATCATAAAGACCTAATCACTCAAAGAATTCCGACAGGCCTTAATTGTATTAGAAATAAGCATTGCAATAGTCATCGGACCAACTCCGCCTGGGACCGGCGTAATAGCACTGCAACTTTCAGCCACTCCCTCAAAGTCAACATCCCCTACTATACGGTACCCCTTACTTGATGAACTGTCCTCGACTCTATTTATTCCCACATCAATAACAACTGCCCCCTCCTTGACATGCTCAATTCCAAGGAACTTGGGCCTGCCAACAGCAGCTATTAGAATATCAGCCTCTTTACAAATTTTCTCAAGATCCTTGGTCCTGGAATGAGCAACGGTCACAGTTGCATTTCCTAGTGGCCCTTTCGCCATCAGCAACAATGCCATGGGCTTTCCAACAATCATGCTCCTGCCCACTATCACAACATTGGCTCCGTTAGTATCAATCGAATACTCTGCAAGTAATCTGTGGCAACCTAAAGGAGTGCATGGAACAAATCCACTCGTGTCCTCAAGGACAAGTTTAGCCACGTTCTCAGGATGGAATCCATCAACATCCTTGACTGGATCAATGGCCAAAACAACAGATGATTCATCTATATGATCAGGGAGTGGAGATTGGACAAGGATCCCATGGATCTCTGAATCATTATTGAGTTTATTAATTACCTCTATTAGCTCCTCTTGGCTTGTCGATTCAGGAAGTTCAATTTTTAAAGAATGAAGTCCTAATTTTATACATGTCCTTGCCTTACTCCCCACGTAGGCCTTTGATGCCGGATCATTCCCCACAAGAACCACTGTGAGACCGGGTTTCAGCCCTTGATCTTTAAGCTTTTCTACATCTACACGACATTCTTCAAGGACCTTTTCAGATATGGATTTCCCATCAATTATTTTCATTATTATCAGCTAAGCAGTTCTATATCCCGTATCAAGGCAAAGTCTTAAGATCTTCTTCAAGCTTCTTTCTCATTGCTTCAATTTTCTGTTTGTCATCTGTGTTTTCAAAATAATGGAAACTGTTGAGCAACACCTTCACTTTAGAAAAAGGAAAAGGTATCTCAAATTTATCCCACGTCTTCAGGATCATTGACCTACTATAAATTATAGTTATTGGCAGAACAGGATAACCTGTGATCTGAGCAAGTTTAATGACCCCAGGCTGCAGGACATGGACCGGACCCCGGGGTCCGTCAGGAGTAATCACGACATCCGCTCCATTATTATTTTCTAAATAATCCATCAATCTTCTCAACGCATTCACTGCGCTTCTATTGCTTGAGCCCCGGACAGACTCGACTCCGAATCTCTTCATTACTTGAACAATAATTTCACCATCCTTACTTGGACTTGTAAGGACTGCCCCACGCCTAAAACTAAGATATCTCCGATACACAAGCGGCATAGAAAATACTCTATTATGCCAGAACACCCAAATCACGGATCCCGTGTTCGGTTTCGAAGATAATCCTGATTTATCCTCAAACTGCCAACGCAAGGTCAGGCCAATCAAACGGATAAAGACAGCAATGATCCAACCAAATATTTTTGCTTTCACTACCTATAAATGGCCTGCCTCATTCAAATCCCTAGTAAGGCTACTCAATTTTTCTAACAACTCTTGATAAATAGAAACATTATCAGAATTTGGGTCACTCCTCTTTGAGTCATCCAACTCCACATACTTATCACATAAGTTCGCATAATCAGAACTCCCTCCATCGCAACACCTCATCGCCTGTATGGCCGAACCTAATCCAGCCCCTTCAGCCGTGGCCAAAGGAACGACTGGAACATTAAAAACGTCAGCTGCAATTTGCCGCCATTGCGCACTGTTGCTGCCTCCTCCAGTGAGTCGAATCTCAGAAGGCTCCATGCCCATTTTACGAAAACGATTGAGCCCATACGCCAAACCAAGGGTAGCGCCCTCCATGGCCGATCGAGCTACATTTTCAGGTGTTAAATTATCAGTTCGCATACCATGCAAAATACCTGTTCCGCT
>JABSSR010000175.1 GCA_013213965.1 Verrucomicrobiales bacterium
CGGATTAAATCAGGTGCCTGACGCGACACGTATCCACTACCGCTCTCGCTAATGACGAACCGATTAACACGATGTCCTCTAAAATCATTTGTAATCAAATTCCCCTGCCATTCATCGGGAAAATGACTAGAATTAACAATTTCAAGCCCGCATTGCTTTGGCTGGCCAGGGTTCAGACCTCTCATAATTCTTTTAGTATTATGAGCTGTCACAAAAACACTGCCAGGAAAGACATAATTGATACCTTCCCCGTAAGCCCCATCAGTTGCGAAACTCTGTCCATACCTATCAAAAATGTGTCCCCAACTATTAACAAATCCTCTAGCAAATACTTCCAACTCACCAGTCTCAGGCCGATAATGCCAAATACCTCCAGCAAGGAGTCTTCTGACTCCATGAGGAGTTTCAACATGAGAATGTATGTATATTGATTGATTGAAATACATCATACCATCTGGGCCTCCTCGAAATGCATGGATAATATGATGCGTATCCTCAGTGCCAAATCCGCTCAAAACCACACGTCTTTGATCTTCTTTGAGGTCACCATCAAGATCTCTTAAAAATAAAATCTCAGTTGAGTTTGCAACATAAACCCCACCATCGCCGGGCATAATCCCAGTAGGGATTAAAAGATCCTTAGCAAAGTCAGTAGATTTATCTGCGACCCCATCGCCATCAAGATCCTCCAATACCACGACCTTATCATCGGACCGTTGCCCTGGCTTAATGTGAGGATAAAGGCGACTACTTACGACCCAGAGCCTTCCATTTTCATCCCAGTTCATACCGATCGGTTTAGCGATCATTGGATCTGAAGCAAACAAGTTAATCTCAAGCCCCTCATCAAGAATAAACGTTGAAATCTGTTCACTAGGATCAGGCTTTGGGATAGCATTAAGAGGGAGATTCCTCTGAGCAAATACATTTCCTGGCAATATGATGAAAATGGAAGCAATTACTTTGCTCCAAAAAATCATCTTCTTTTTCTGACTTAATTTTAATCTTTTCATTTGGAAGAAAGGCGAAGTGCAATCTCATGAATAGTTTGGTCCTTCTTGGTAATTAGGGGATCAAATTGTGGAATCTCCTTAGCATTGTTACCCTGCTCATGTTTTCTGAAACCATGAAGATAAGTTTCATTTTGTGGCCGCCAACGATTGAAAAATAATTTATTCTTCTCCATAACGATTTGCCTCAATTTTTCCTTATTTGGCAGATCAACGTCGACCCCTTTAACTTTTAATTCATTCCCTAAAGCCACGGCTACTCTCTTGTATCCCTGTTCGCTGAAATGCACCCCATTAATAGTAACGGGAGGAATCATTCTTTTCTTACCTCCCCCAAGAGCAGTAAATAGATTCACGAAATCACAGCTTTCTCTTGTAGCCAATTTTTGAATCGCTCCACTATAAACGGCTAATCTTTTGTTTTGTGGTCCCATGTCAGGCAAAGGAAACCCAAGTGTTTCGCAAGGCGGAGGTGATATGAGAACAATCCTCGCACTGGAAGTCGCTCTTATCATCGCAATTAGCCTCTTGTACCCTTCAAGAAAATGCTCCAACCCAGATTCCCCTTCAAATGAAGCAACCGCGCCATAACACATTAATACGATGGTAGGATTTAAGAACTGAAGATGCTTTTTAAGTCTATCAAAACCTTCTTTTGGAGGTCCGAAATAGGAACGAGCATGGCAATAAACAGTATCTCCACTCCAACCTAGATTTCTAAATGTTAGCTTCTTATCTGCAAGAGCAAGCGCAAGGTGAGTTTCAATATGAGCAAAATTAACATCCCTTTCAATAAATGTATTACCGAGCAGAACGACTTTGTCCTTCTGCTTAAATTCAATTGCAGCTGCGAAATCAGCACTGGTGTAAATTAATATTAATATTAATAGAATCTTCATTAAATATAACGGCTTAATTTATTCTCTTCACTTTAACTGCTGAAGTTCAAGATAAGTTTTCTTATTATTAATATTTTTTTGGGTAAAAAATATCCAGAAAAAATCAGAATCATTGCAATCAATTACCAGAAAGAATACCCTTCAACTTATTTATTATGAAACTAGAATTCCCACTTAACCGACGTTCAATCCTAAAAAAAACAATACTTTCTGGAACTTGTGCCACCTTTTTACCAAAAACCGCTAAAGCCAATACTAAAGAATTAGCAAAAGGCTCCACTATCCTTTTTCAGGGGGACTCAATTACGGATGCTGGTCGAGACCGCAGAACAGAAAATAAAGCAAACCATTCTGGAATGCTAGGAAGGGGCTATCCCCATGCAATTGCTGGGCAAGCACTGGCAAAATTGCCTTTGAAAAATCTAAAAATTTATAACCGTGGTATCAGCGGCCATAAAGTTCCTGACCTTGCTGCAAGATGGGAAAAGGATTGCCTGAATCTTAAACCAAAAATATTGAGCATATTAATTGGAGTGAATGACATTTGGCACAAGTTAAATGGGAATTACAAAGGAACCGTTCAGGATTACGAGACCCAATACTCTAACCTTATCAAAAACACTAAAGAAAAACTACCCAATACACTGATCATTATATGCGAGCCATTTGTTCTGCGATGCGGAGCAATCAATGACACATGGTTCCCCGAATTCGATGAAAGAAGAGCTGCCTCAAAAAGAATTTCTCAAAAGTTCGGAACGTTATTTGTACCTTTTCAAAAAATGTTTGATGGCGCTGTTGCCTCAGGCACTAAACCTGAATATTGGGCAGGTGATGGTGTTCATCCATCAGTTGCGGGTCACGCATTGATGGCAAACACCTGGATAGACATTGTCTCTAATCATTTTGATCTATAGTTCTGCTATTTCTTCAACTAGCTAATAATTTAAATAAAGGACTAACTTCATAGAAATGAATATCCATAAAGCGGCAACTAAAAATAAGCTCGGTGAAGAGGCAGCTAGGACAGGAGCTCAAAAAATTAGAGATGCGATTCTAAGACAAGGAAAAGCCAACGTTATTGTGGCCACAGGCGCATCCCAATTCGAAATGCTTAGCCACCTCACCAATGAAAACGAGATTGACTGGACTAAAGTGACAGGATTTCATCTGGACGAATACGTTGGCATTCCAATAAATCATTCCGCGTCCTTTAGGTTGTATCTTTGGCAGCGCTTTGTTTCTAAATTACCAGTGCCAATTAAATCGTTTCACTTTATCGATGCCGAGAAAAATCCCAAAAACGAATGCATACGGTTAGGCTCAATAATCAAGGAAGTTCAAATTGACGTTGCATTTATAGGTATAGGTGAAAATTCTCATATTGCATTTAACGATCCACCTGCAGATTTTGAAACCAATGATCCTTACATCATTGTGAACCTTGATAAGGATTGCCAACAACAGCAACTTAGTGAGGGCTGGTTTAAATCGTTAGATGAAGTGCCTAACGAAGCAATCTCAATGTCTGTTAAACAAATAATGAAAAGCGAATCCATAATTTGCAGCGTGCCAGATGAAAGAAAAGCCTCGGCTGTTTCGGGAACTGTGACTGGTAAAGTGACCCCATCTTGCCCTGCCTCCATACTCCAAAATCATCCTGATTGCAGTCTATTCCTCGATAGCCAGTCAGCTTCAGCAATTAATGCCAATTAATTTCTTCGGGTATAAATTTAAATAAAATGACAAGTAATTCTAAAATTGGAATAGGATTTATTGGCGCTGGCTGGATGGGAACGACTCTAATGCAACGAATCATAGAGCATCAAAATGGTGAAATAATTGCTCTGCACCAAAGGTCAGAGAAAAACGCTCGCGAGAGCTTACTGAATCTAGGATTGAGTCAGGAACTATACTGTAAAGATTATTCTGAAATGCTAGACAATCCGAAAGTGGACGCTGTCTTTCTGTGCAGCCCGAATTCATCCCATGGACCACAATCCATCGCTGCAATGAATGCAAACAAACACATTTTCTGTGAAAAGCCCTGCTCTACATCTTATTCGGATTACCAAAAACAGCTGGAGCTAGCTAAATCGAAACCACATCTAATTACCTATGTTAATTATTTAATGAATTTTGATTCCATGGAAAAAAGAATCTGCGAAATGGTTAAAGATCAGCAGTTCGGTAAAATTACACAAATACAAGTCAATTACCGACATCCTATAAACATCAGCGGAAATAAATCCTGGAAACTAAGATCCGAAATCATGGGAGATGCGATAGGCATGGGAATCATTCACGCAATCTCTGTTATGTTGAATATTATGGACGCTAATAATACGAAACCGGTATCAGTTTACGCGACAAAAAATGAGGACAGCACGCGAGGATTTGAGACTGCACCAATTTATAATATAATGATAAATTTCAACAACGGAGCCGCAGGATTTTGTTTTGGAAATGTCGATCTCGCTAATGGATACGACGCTTACCACAATATTCATGGAACTGAGGGCGGTTTGATCTTTGACAGTTATCTGGACCGACCAAACAAGATAAGATTTTGGTCTAACAAAACTACTGATGGAAAGTGGATCTATCCATTAGATCCTACAAGATGCCCAACCGAAACACTTTGGCCTAAAGATACCACGACTCCCGATAGTGGTGACGTCGTCAAACATCAGACCGGAGCATGCGTAAATCATTTTTTAGACTGTATAATAGAAGGAAAAGCGTCTTTCTTAAGTTTCGAAAATTCCGCATCAACAGCCGAGCTGGGTTGGGCTGCATTAAAATCAGCAAATAGCGGACAAGTAGTTAGAATAAAATAGTGAACTTTTATGATCTTCAGATCAATGGTTATGCGGGGGCAGACTTCAACTCCGATTCATTAACCGAAGAATCTCTTCACCATGCCTGCCTAGCCCTAAAAAGTGATGGAGTTGAACATATACTGGCAACGGTAATCACCGATTCCATCGATTCAATGTGTCAAAAAATAGCCACAATTAACAAATTTAGGAGCTTAGACCCCGTATGCGAAAAAATGATCGCGGGATTTCATATTGAAGGTCCATTCCTGAACGAATCGCCTGGTTATATAGGTGCTCATCCATCCAATCATGCGAAATTCAGTAACATTGATGACACTCAACGTCTTCTGGATTCAGCTCAAGGACTAACAAAGTTAGTTACTTTGGCGCCTGAAAGAGATCCGAATTATCAAGTAACCGCTATGCTGAAGGAATCAGGCATTACCATTTCAGCTGGCCACTGCAATCCTAGCAGAGATGAAATGGCTGGAGCAATTGATAATGGTCTGACTATGTTCACTCACCTTGGTAACGGTTGCCCAATGTTATTAGAGCGCCACGATAATATCATTCAAAGAGTTTTAGAAATTAGTGACCGCATATGGATATCATTTATCGCCGACGGAGTTCACCTTCCATTCCCTGTACTCAATAATTATCTAAAAATTATTCCCACAGAAAGAGCCATTGCTGTGACTGACGCCATATCAGCGGCAAGAATGAAATCAGGGGAATATACACTGGGGAAATGGGACATAGTGATTGAAGAAGATGGGATTGCCATGTCACCAGACAAATCTCACCTAGTCGGATCAACACTGACTGCACCTAAAATTATAGATAATCTTAAAAATAATCTAAATCTGAATGATGCACAGATAGAAAAGATTACCCAAACTAATCCTCGTGCTGCTATTCAATCCTAGAAAAATTTAATGAATGAATAAGAGACTTCAAAACATTGGTCCAGCGATCATAGTAGCGGCAGTGGTCTGCGGACCCGGGAGCATTCTTTCTGCTTCTAAGACAGGTGCAGATTACGGTTATTCAATGACATGGGTAATTGTTCTTGCTGTCCTACTAATGATCGGAAGTTCAGCTCTCTCTGCAAGATTAGGAGCAACTATGAAAGGAACCCCTTGTGATGAAATTACACAAAGCTTTGGAAGGTTTGCAGCAATATTTGTGGGCTCCACTGTGTTCTTGATTGCCGCAGGATTCCAAACATCAAACAACATGGCTATTTTTAAAGCAATAGCACCATACAGTGACACTCATCACTCACCATTCATAAGAAATCACCTCCCGACTCTTGTTCTAATCACTCTGAATTCTTTTTTGTTATTTGTCGTGTATCGATCAAGATCTTTATACAAGCCAGTTGAAACATTAATGAAAGTCTTAATCGGGCTCATGGTCATTGCTTTCATATTTAACTGCATCATCAGTAAACCTTCATTGATTGAGTCAATGAAAGGGCTCAAACCAAGCCTGCCAGAAAATAAAAATCCATTAGTCGTATTTGCTCTGATTGCTACTACGTTCTCAATCGCAGGGGCTTTCTATCAAGCCTATCTAGTAAGAGATCGAGGTTGGGATTCTAAGAACATCAAAGAAACTTTTATAGACACGGTAATAGGCGTTTCAACACTGGGACTGATAACACTGGTCATAATGCTGACTGCAGCATCTACATTGGCAGGAAAATCCATCAAACTCGAAACTGTAACTGATATGGCTATTCAAATGGAGAACCTTTTTGGAAATTGGGCAGGTGTAATTTTCACTGTTGGAATCTTTGCAGGTGCCCTCAGTTCTTTTCTTATAAATGCAATGATTGGCGGGCGACTCCTTGCAGATGGTTTCGGAAAAGGCGATAGAATTGACTCGAAATGGTCAAAGCATTGCACTTCATTCACTTTACTAGCTGGACTCTGCGGAGCCTTTTTTGCCATTACAGATCCATCCTCAAAAAATAATATAGATCCCATCATCATAGCTCAAGCATCAACGATTTTAGGAGGACCAACTCTGGCGTTAGCTCTTCTATTCTTAGGGATTAAAATGAATAAAAGAGATCAACAAAAACCACTAATATCCAAATGGATGCTGTGGTCAGTCACTATAGGTTTAATAGTGACACTCGTCCTCGCTTTTAAAACTTTTGGGAAGTTATTTGGTTAATAAACCGATCACCCCCTCCATTAAAATACTAAAGATTCCCTAAGTAGACTTTTAGAATTGGGTCTCTCAGGGTTTTCTGAGTGATCTGTGTAATAGCTGTATTTCCCCTGAAAACGGGGGATTTGATGTTCGTTGGGTTCGATTCCCAAAACCCTCATCCCATCAGACTTAGATAATAGCTTTTGGCTTCCACCCGTCCCGATAATCCCTGCCAACCTGAAGGTCCGCCTTCACGTTGTTCGTAACCTTGAGTTTTTCAGTGTCCCAATCAAGTTTTTCTCCTGGAAAGAGTGTTGCCAAACAACCAAGTAAAACTGTCTCAGTCAAAGGCCCTGAATAATCATCAAAATTTGCTGAAGGTTTTTTGCCACTAGCTCCACGCGCAGATTCGACGTACTCCATGTAATGGTCCCTAGGCTCTAACTTTGGATACTTGAAACCTTCATATTTCTGACCAGGATAAAGAGTCGGCGTAGACATATGAGGTGCGAGCAAGACCCCTTCAGTGCCAATTATAATACTTCCCTGACCTGGAACCTTACCATTTACCAAATCTGCCACTTCTTTTGGTGGCCTCGCATTACCATCATACCACGTAACAGAAACGTTCCCATCCTTAGTATACTTAGTCGAAGGAAATACATAATCAATCTTGGCATTAATAGCCCAGTTATGCTGATTAGATGCAGGGCCATGTGAAACTACCGATAAAGGTGAAGTCAGGCCTAATGAACGATACCAACCGCTAAAAATATGACAGCCCATATCACCAAACGTTCCAGTTCCAAAATCACGCCTCTTTCGCCAGTTCCCTGGATGATAATAGCCAGCAATGTATGGTCTATGCTTGGCAACGCCTAACCAAAGGTCCCAGTCAAACCCTTCAGGAATCTTATCTTCTTTCTGGGGCACAGGACCCATGTCCCCCCACTTCTTGCTTGAAAAAGAATGGACTCTAGTAACTTTTCCTATTGCTCCGCTCTGAACCAAACTCACTACTAACCTTTCTGTAAAAGCGGAAGAAATTTGAATGCCCATTTGAGTCATTAGTTTATTTTTCCTTGCTATCTCAGCCATTGCTCTGCATTCCCGTAGATTTTGCGCTAATGGTTTCTGCCCATAGCAATGCTTTCCTAAGTCCATTGCCGCTAGCCCGATCGGACCGTGCATATGATCTGGTGTAGATACATTTACCGAATCGATATTTTTACTTTCTTTATCCAAAAGTTCACGCCAGTCCTGATAAAACTTTGCCTTTGGAAATCTTTTACGAATACCTTCCGCTCTTTTTAAATCCACATCAGCAACTGCTGCTAATTCGAAATGCTTACTCCTTGAAAGCGATCCGATATCTGCACCCGCCATTCCACTAGCTCCAAAACTAGCATGCCTCAATCGCTCACTCGGAGGATCCGCTAATAACCCGGAAGTTACAAACGGAGCAGAAAGCGCTGTAATTCCAGATGATTTAATAAAATGACGGCGAGATGTCAGACATGAAGGTTTTTGAGACATAATTATATATTGACCAGACTATTGATTAATTCAACATCGACATGCTTGATCTTTATCTTATTAAATCACTAATATTAAATCATGAAAAGCAATCTGGCTCTTATTTTACTATTAACTACATCCACTATCCTTTGCGCTTCTTCAGATTCAATAAAATCAATTCTAGAAATTGGGCCAGAAGGAAAAGGTAACAGCAAAGCTGCGGAGGCATGGTCAAAAATCACTGAAAATGCAGACGTTAACTCCTTAATAATGGTTTTTGATGCCATGGATGAAGCTGGACCAATCGCTTCTAACTGGTTGCGTTCGGCCGCTGAAGTTATAGCCAAAAAACTAGAGGGATCAGGACAAACAACAATTGATCCTCTCGGTGAATATTTCATGGATAAAACTCATCCGCCCAAAGCAAGGCGTTTTGCATTCGAGTTAATCGAAAAGAACGAACCAATCACTGCAAAAGCTCTAATCCCTGGTCTCCTTAATGATCCTAGTCCTGAACTGCGCCGTGACGCTGTCTCTTTACTCATTGACCAAGCCTCCGCATTAAAGAAAGAAGAAAAGCAGTCGGCAGCAATCTTAATATATCGACAAGCGCTAAATGCAGCCGTTGAAGAGAATCAAGTCAAACCAATCTCCAAATCTCTGAAAGAACTAGGAGTTGAGGTAGACCTGCCAAAACATTTCGGATTTCTTATGCGGTGGAATGTGATTGGGCCATTTGATAATACCAGTCGAAAAGGTTTTGAGACAATCTTCCCACCTGAAAAAGAAATTAATTTTAATTCTAAATATAAAGGAAAAGAGAAGCAAATTGAATGGGAGTCTCTGGCCAGTTCCGATTCTCTCGGGAAAATTGATCTGAACAAACCTTTCGGGATGCTAAAAGAAACGACTGCCTATGCATATACAGAA
>JABSSR010000176.1 GCA_013213965.1 Verrucomicrobiales bacterium
GGATTGGAAAGAAATAATACAGGATCACCGGTAGTCTGAAATGAGGTTCCCTGATACTTTGATGGAAGAAATCCACTCCCCCATAGTCTGGCATACAGTGCCTGAACATTGACCTTACCACTCCAGAACGCTGACGGCATTACCACAAAATCAGGTAAGTCCTTATTTAATGTCCCAAGCCCATAACTGAGCCATGAACCCATGCTGGGCTTGCCCGGAATTTCTGATCCAGTACAGAATGATGTTTTTCCTGGATCATGATTAATCGCGTTGGTGTTGAATGAATGGACCAAACAAATATCATCTGCAACTGTTGAAATGTTTGGAAGAAGTTCACTCATCCATACCCCACTCTTTCCTTGCTGTGAGAACTTGAACATGGTCGGAGCCACAAGTTGTTCGTGGCCACGCGTCATAGTGGTTACCCTCTGTCCCTTACTTATTGACTTTGGCAGTTTGGTCTTGAAAAGCTTGTGCATTTCGGGCTTGTAATCAAACAGGTCAATCTGGCTGGGTGCCCCTGCCATAAAAAGAAAGATAACTCGTTTCGCTCTAGCTTTCGGAAGAGACGGTTCCTTAGCAGCAACTCCCTTACTAGCAATCAGCGAGGCAAAAGCAGAAGCTCCGATTCCCATTCCTGAATTCAATAGAAAGGAACGACGCGATTCAGCGTTCGATAAATTTGACAATGCTCGGTTACATTCACTCACGGGTCTTGGTAATATCTAGGTTGTATAAGGCATTTACTAATATAGTCCAGGCCGCAAGCTCAGCTTTCTGACCTGCCCCTTGCACTTGAAGCCCCTCACAAAGTGCATCAGCTAGTAAAGGCTGAGTATTATAAGAACTTTGCAAACTCTTAAGGAGATCAGACAACATCACCTGTTCCTTTTGATCTGGCAGCTTTGATGTGACTGTCTCGAAAGCAAATGCAATTCTCTGCGCAAGATTCGCATTTTTAGGCGTAAGGACAATCTGCGCTAAATTGCGTGCATATTTTAAATATTCACTCTCATTTAAAAGAAGAAGGGCCTGAGAAGGCGTGTTGGTTCTTTCCCTGCGGGCAACACAGGCATCTCGTATGGGAGCGTTAAGAATTGTCATTTGCGGGGGCGGCATGCCTCTCTTCCAGTAAGTGTACAAGCTGCGGCGACGAATTGACTCTCCCGAGTCTGCCTTGAACCGCTCCCCGATCATGGTAACGGATTTCCATAAGCCGTCAGGCTGTGGCGGCTTAACGCTCTTCCCATACATTGTGTTAGACAACATACCACTAGTGAACAGAATCTGATCACGTATCATTTCAGCATCCATCCTATACCTGGAACCCCGCGCCAAGAAACGATTCTCCGGGTCACTCGCTAATTTTTCAGCAGTCATAAGTGAGGACTGTCTATAAGTTTTGGACATGACTATCTCTTTCATCAGCGTTTTAATGTTCCACCCAGACTCAACAAATAATACAGCTAAATAATCAAGGAGCTCAGGATGACTAGGAATCTCACCCTGTACTCCCAAATCTTCTGAGGTTTTCACTAATCCAACCCCAAACAATTGCTGCCAGAACCGATTCACGGCAACTCTCGCAGTTAAAGGATTGGCACTGTCTACAAACCAATTAGCAAGATCCATCCGAGATGCAACTTCCCCAGCCTTTTTCATTGGAAACAAGAATTCTGGAGTGTTGCGACTCACCAACTCACCAGGATCATCATATTGCCCCCTCTTCATAATATGAGTTGGCTTCACTTCGCTCCGTTCTTTCATGACCATTGCTAGAGAAACTGTCCGATCAATTTGTTCGCGCTTTTTCTTTAATCTATTTTGTTCTGAATCAAGTTCAGAAAGCTCCTTGGCCAAGCTCTTCTTTTTTTCCGGATCTTTTTCACTAATCTCCATTTTTTTTATTTCTTCCGCTTTCTTATGGAGATCTGCAGTCTGGCTATCCAACTCGCTTAGCCGTTCCTTCTGATCAGAGCCAGGAACTGCAACAAAAGGAGGCTGAATCCCATTTTTTAGTCCACGCTCAGTTTCAGGCTTCGCCTCTATATTGTTAAAGAAAGCAAAGAGAGAATAATAATCTTTCTGGGTTAGGGGATCATATTTGTGGTCGTGGCAGGAAGCACAATTCACCGTCATTCCCATGAAGACTGTACCGACAGCAGTGACCCTGTCCGTTACATTTTTAAAGAAACTCTCTTCAGGCAGAGCAGTCCCAACATCAATGATGAGGTGAAGCCTATTAAACCCGGAGGCGACAAGTTGATCAGTGCTAGGCTCAGAAAAAAGATCACCGGCTAACTGATATCGAACAAAATCATCATACCCTAAATTTTCATTAAATGCTCTGATCACCCAATCTCGATATGCAATAAAGTTCCTGTAATAGTCCTTATGCATACCGTTCGTGTCGGCGAACCGGACAAGGTCCAACCAGTAACGAGCCAAGTGTTCCCCGTACTGCTCCTTGGACAACAAACTATCAACCATTTCCTCATATGCCTCGGGCCTGTCATCGGCGGCAAATTTTCTTAACTCGGCACGGTTCGGAGGAAGCCCTGTCAGGTCAAAACTAAGGCGCCTGATAAGGCTCCTCTTATCTGCCTCTTCGGAAGGGCTAACCCCCAATGATCCCATTTTTTTTAGGACAAATAAATCAATAGAGTTAC
>JABSSR010000177.1 GCA_013213965.1 Verrucomicrobiales bacterium
AAGGTAAGGTCAGTGCACGGACTCAGCGTTTCCGACTCGATCATCAGGGAAAACTGTTTGATCTTATCAAGGACCCGGGACAAAAGATTGATGTGAGCAGGACTCAATCCAAAGTGGCCAAAAAGCTACTTAAGGAAATTACCGAATGGGAGGAAAATGTACTATCCGAATTAGGTAAAGATACTCGGCCCTTTATTATTGGGTACCCGGGTTATCCCTGGACTCAAATCCCTGCACGGGATGGTGTGGCCCATGGTGGCATAAAACGCTCAGGACGCGCTCCTAATTGCTCTTATTTTATGAATTGGACACGTACCGAAGATAAAATTACCTGGGACTGTGAGGTGGGATCAACGGGCACTTATGAAGTTTCAATACATTATGCACTTCCAAAAGGGGATGAAGGCACTGTTCTGGAACTGAGTCATAATCAATCCAAGATCCGCTACACAATTACCGAACCTCACGAAGTACAAAACCGAGGCCAGGAGAATGACCGCGTCACGCGTCGGGAATCTTACGTGAAGGATTTTAAAGAAGTGAAAATAGGGAAAATAAAATTAAATAAAGGAAAAGGAGAACTTACTCTGCGTGCCGTGAAGATTCCAGGGAACACGGCACTCGAATTCCGTCTAATGATGCTCAAGCGGATTCAATGAGCATGGCTTAAAGCCATTCTTTCCGATTTTCTTTGCCAATGTAAGCATCCGCTTCCGGATGACCCTTTACTTTCATCGCTTGCCCGTCCCATTCAATTTCTTTCTGCATCTTCAAGGCCACGATTCCGGAAAGGCCGATTTCTGTGAGATGTCCTCCATGCTCAAAATCAGCAAAGGTCTTTCCTTTTCCTTTGCAGGCATCGACCCATTCATGCATGTGACCCCTTGATCTAGGAATAGTTGTGGGAACGATCTTTGCAGCATCGTGATTCCCTTCACCGATGTACTTCTCTTCTCCGTTCATCTTTATGTAGCACTGGGAATTCCATAGTCCTGAAGAAAGCATTCCTTTATCGCCAATAAAAATACAACCTACCCTAGGCAAACTACCGAAAGTTTTGATGGCTGCCTCTACAGCATAGTCTGGCGGAACATCCTTTCCTCCACCGGTATAAATATTCAATGCGACATCATGGAACCGCTCCTTGTTTTTGGAAAAGTGATACTTAACTGAGCATGACTTCGCGAAGGTTTCAGTACCCAATCCCTCACCAGTAAAAGAAATCTTAGAAGGATAATCCAAATTGAGCGATCTAAGGGCTAAGTTAAATGAGTGGCAGCAGAAATCGCCTATAAAGCCGTTACCAAAATCATACCATCCACGCCACTTGGCCGGATGGTAGATGCTTTCTTTGAAAGGCCGCACAGGTGCAGTTCCACACCAGAAATCCCAGTTCAGTCCCTTTGGCACTGGATCTGAACCGGCAGGCCGGACCCCACCACTTGGCCAATTGTGCTTTGGATGCCAAACGTGAATCTCACGGATAGGACCAAAAACATCAGCAGCAATTAGTTCCATGCTACGACGTAAATTAGAAGATGCACTGCCCTGATTACCGGTCTGAGTTACGACCTTAGAATCCTTGGTAAGTTCTCTCAGTTCTCTAGCCTCCTTAATTGTATGAGTTAGTGGCTTCTCACAATAAACATGCTTCCCCGCCTTCATAGCCGCACTACAGATCGGAGCATGCCAATGATCAGGCGTTGCTATCACAACCGCATTGACTGATTTCTCCTTCTCGATCAATTCTCTATAATCTTCATATTCCTTGACCTTGTTAACCTTATTCCCGTGCCGTTTCTTGGAATTATCAATCTGTCTCTTATCCACATCACAGAAAGCGGCAACGTGCTGTCCCTGATTAAAGATATTCGCAACGTGTCCCTGGATCTGTCCACCCATCCCAATAAAAGCCACTGACAGTTTATCCAAGGCCTTAGGCTCTTCACCATACAAGGTCCCAGAGCGAAGAATATTGAGTGAGGTGCCTGCTCCTGAAGCAGCCAGTAATGCACGTCGGGTCAGAGTCTTTTTAGCCATCCCCTATATTATCACGAACTTGTGTGCCGTGTCTTGTGAATTCGAACACTCTAGTGATTAATGCATTTCAACATCACAACTTCCCAGACCGCCCCGATAATAATTGAACTGCACATTTGGGTGATCCGCCAACAATGACATCGGAACAGCGGCATCAGCAATGCCCTTAGAAATCATTAAAGCCGTCAAGCGCTGACCAAATGGATTATCATGCGTTCCTGCCTGCCAGATAGAAACCTTATCTGATTTCCATGTTTGAACAGGACCGACCGT